>NZ_QWGO01000070.1:0-3266 GCF_003435535.1 Desulfotomaculum sp. OF05-3
CATCTTTACCGTTTCATCAACCAACCAGACCTTCCTGGATAAGCCCTCGACCGATTAGTAACAGTCAGCTCCATACATTACTGCACTTCCACCTCTGCCCTATCTACCTCGTCGTCTTCAAGGGGTCTTACTTCTTTCGAATGGGATATCTCATCTTGAGGGGGGCTTCACGCTTAGATGCCTTCAGCGTTTATCCCTGCCAGACTTGGCTACCCGGCCATGAGCTTAGCAGCTCAACCGGTACACCAGCGGTCCGTCCATCCCGGTCCTCTCGTACTAAGGACAGCTCCTCTCAAATATCCTCCGCCTGCGCCGGATAGGGACCGAACTGTCTCACGACGTTCTGAACCCAGCTCGCGTACCGCTTTAATGGGCGAACAGCCCAACCCTTGGGACCTACTTCAGCCCCAGGATGCGATGAGCCGACATCGAGGTGCCAAACCACTCCGTCGATGTGAACTCTTGGGAGTGATAAGCCTGTTATCCCCAGGGTAGCTTTTATCCGTTGAGCGATGGCAATCCCACTTTCATACCACCGGATCACTAAGTCCTAGTTTCCTACCTGCTCGACCCGTCGGTCTCGCAGTCAAGCTCCCTTCTGCCTTTGCACTCTTCGAATGGTTTCCAACCATTCTGAGGGAACCTTTGAGCGCCTCCGATACCCTTTCGGAGGCGACCGCCCCAGTCAAACTCCCCACCTGACATTGTCCCCGGCCCGGATCACGGGCCATGGTTAGAAACCCAGTAACGCAAGGGTGGTATCCCAACAGCGGCTCATACGAAACCGGAGTTCCGTACTCGTAGCCTCCCACCTATCCTGTGCATGCATTACCGAATCCCAGTATCAAGCTGGAGTAAAGCTCCATGGGGTCTTTCCGTCCTGGCGCAGGTAACCAGCATCTTCACTGGTATTTCAATTTCACCGGGTGCATTGTCGAGACAGCGCTCAAATCATTACGCCTTTCGTGCGGGTCGGAACTTACCCGACAAGGAATTTCGCTACCTTAGGACCGTTATAGTTACGGCCGCCGTTTACTGGGGCTTCAATTCAAAGCTTCGATTGCTCTAACCTCTCCTCTTAACCTTCCAGCACCGGGCAGGCGTCAGCCCATATACATCACCTTACGGTTTCGCATAGACCTGTGTTTTTGCTAAACAGTTGCTTGAGCCTATTCTCTGCGGCCAGATCTCTCTGGCACCCCTTATCCCGAAGTTACGGGGTCATTTTGCCGAGTTCCTTAACAATGCTTCTCCCGCCGGCCTTAGGATTCTCTCCTCATCCACCTGTGTCGGTTTACGGTACGGGCACATGATACACAATAGCGGCTTTTCTCGGCAGCTGGAATCGGATGCTTCCCTACTTTGGTTCGGTCCGCGTCACGCCTTTGGCTTGTCAGACGGATTTGCCTGTCTGACACCTCCTGCGCTTGCCCGGAGTTCTGTTCCCCGGTCATCTTATCCCTCTGCGTCCCCACAGTTCTGATATCATGTGGTACAGGAATCTAAACCTGTTGTCCATCAGCTACGCTTCTCAGCCTTGCCTTAGGCCCCGACTTACCCAGGGCAGATCAGCTTTACCCTGGAAACCTTAGATATTCGGCCTGGAGGATTCCCACCTCCATCTCGCTACTCATTCCGGCATTCTCTCTTCTTAAAAGTCCACAGCTCCTTATCGGTACTGCTTCGCCCCTTTAAGAATGCTCCTCTACCAATGTATAAATACATTCCTGAGCTTCGGTGTTGTGTTTCAGCCCCGGACATTTTCGGCGCAGGACCTCTCGACTAGTGAGCTATTACGCACTCTTTGAATGTGTGGCTGCTTCTGAGCCAACATCCTAGTTGTCTTTGAAATCCCACATCCTTTTCCACTTAACACACACTTTGGGACCTTAGCTGCAGGTCTGGGCTCTTTCCCTTTTGACGACCCAACTTATCTCGTGCCGTCTGACTCCCGTACATCATCTGTATGGCATTCGGAGTTTGATATTCTTCGGTAGGCTTTGACGCCCCCTAGGAAATTCAGTGCTCTACCTCCACCAGACTAATACGAGGCTAGCCCTAAAGCTATTTCGAGGAGAACCAGCTATCTCCGGGTTCGATTGGAATTTCTCCCCTATCCACACCTCATCGCCACCCTTTTCAACGGATGTGCGTTCGGTCCTCCACGAAATTTTACTTTCGCTTCAACCTGGACATGGATAGATCACCCGGTTTCGGGTCTGCACATGCTGACTTGACGCCCTATTCAGACTTGCTCTCGCTTCGGCTCCGCACCTTTAGTGCTTAACCTTGCCAGCATCCGCAACTCGCCGGACCGTTCTACAAAAAGTACGCGGTCGCACCTTAACGTGCTTCCACAGCTTGTAAACACAGGGTTTCAGGTTCTCTTTCACTCCCCTCCCGGGGTCCTTTTCACCTTTCCTTCACAGTACTATGCGCTATCGGTCACTAAGGAGTATTTAGCCTTGGGGGGTGGTCCCCCCGACTTCCTGCAAGGTTCCACGTGTCTCGCAGTACTCTGGATCCCACTAGCTCCCTTCTGGTTTCATGTACGGGACTTTCACCCTCTCTGGTCTGACTTCCCAGACTGTTCCATTACCATACGGGTCACATAACGTGGTCCATAACCCCGGAATGCACGCATTCCGGTTTGGGCTCTTCCAATTTCGCTCGCCGCTACTTTCGGAATCGATGTTTCTTTCTCTTCCTCCGGCTACTTAGATGTTTCAGTTCACCGGGTTCCCGGCGTATGGCTATGTATTCACCATACGTCACTTGAGGTGCACTCAAGTAGGTTTCCCCATTCAGAGATCTCCGGATCAAAGGATATTTGCTCCTCCCCGAAGCTTTTCGCAGCTTATCACGTCTTTCATCGGCTCTTAGTGCCAAGGCATCCACCCTGCGCTCTTTCTAGCTTAACCAGTTGTATTTCCGCCGCGGGAACGGCTTCCATACGAAGGTGCATAGCGTTGCACCCCTGGTCTTTGTGTTTACTTGATTCTTTCGGTTACGTATCTTTCGATACGCCTCGGATGTCTTGTTTCTTAAATATATTTAAGATTCAATATTTCAATATGCGGTTTTCAAGGTACGTTGCGAAATCGAAACTTTAGAAATGTGTTGGAAGCTTGCTTCCATAAGCATTTATGAAGTTTTGATTTCATAGCGTGCCTGCACGCGACTGAGAAAAACGAAGTTTTTCGAAGTGCAACGTACAAAGACGCTAAGTGGAGATGGAGAGATTCGAACTCTTGACCCCCTGCTTG
>NZ_QWGO01000070.1:3276-4361 GCF_003435535.1 Desulfotomaculum sp. OF05-3
TATCTTAAATATTTAAGATCAATTATTTCAATATGTGATTTTCAAGGTACGTTCTGACTGAAGTTTATCAGTCATTAGCGAGTTCAATATACTTGAACTTACTAATCACTGGTAAAAACCAGTTATTAACAGCATTACCCTGCTGGAACGGGTTAACACATTCATCATCGCGAACTTCGCCTTTATCTCCACCCGCTAGAACATGTCTGTTTTATTTGAAAACTCTTTCGAGTATTTTTCAAATAGAATCCGGCACCCACCTGCTCTCCCATGCCGTCTCCAGCATAGTACCATCGGCCGCTTACGTCTTAACCGTCGTGTTCGGGATGGGAACGGGTGTGTCCCATAAGCGCATCGGCACCGGAATTTTCGTGTTTTCATGAGTAAGTGCAGAACGAATCAATAAGAAATCGTGTTGAAAGCTTGCTTTCATAAGCGATTTTGTTTGGTTCGTTCTATAAGCGGCGAATGCCGCGACCGAACGAACTTGTTCGTGAGGTTTGCACTTACGGGCTATGCCCTGAAAACTCAACAGTACGTAAAACCCTTACTTCTTCTTCCTTAGAAAGGAGGTGATCCAGCCGCACCTTCCGATACGGCTACCTTGTTACGACTTCACCCCAGTTATCAGACCTGCCTTCGACAGCTCCCTGCTTTCGCTTGGGTCACTGGCTTCGGGCATTTCCGACTCCCATGGTGTGACGGGCGGTGTGTACAAGACCCGGGAACGTATTCACCGCAGCATTCTGATCTGCGATTACTAGCGATTCCAGCTTCATGTAGTCGAGTTGCAGACTACAATCCGAACTGAGACGTTATTTTTGAGATTTGCTCCCCCTCACAGGCTCGCTTCTCTTTGTTTACGCCATTGTAGCACGTGTGTAGCCCAAATCATAAGGGGCATGATGATTTGACGTCATCCCCACCTTCCTCCAGGTTATCCCTGGCAGTCTCATCAGAGTGCCCAGCTTCACCTGCTGGCTACTGACAATAGGGGTTGCGCTCGTTGCGGGACTTAACCCAACATCTCACGACACGAGCTGACGACAACCATGCACCACCTGTCTCCTCTGTCCCGAAGGAGG
>NZ_QWGO01000071.1:0-3868 GCF_003435535.1 Desulfotomaculum sp. OF05-3
TATATTATTTTATCTAGCACAACAGGTTAATTTAAATCAATTCGTATTTCCAAATAAAGAAAGCTGCTCATAGTCCGGAGCCTTTACGAAGTCTGCCGGAAGTTGAATGCCATACTGTTCGCATACAAGCTTTGCCATCTCTACAGATTTATACGGAACACTTCCCTGCTTGTCCATCCGGCTTGCCAGTGCCTGAATCAACTTCGCTACTTCGCCCGGATGATCTGTAAGTAACCGCTGCGGCAGTTCTTCCATTTCATGAAAGCGGTTGATATACCGGGCAGTAAACTCCACTCCCTTATGACCAGTCATTTTGTGAGCAATAAACTCACATCCTTTCTTTGTGACCAGAAAACACGGTAACGTCTTGTTCTGATCTGTAACGTATGTAGATTCCTTGAAGAAATCGGTAAACGCAATTTTGCTTTCACCTAACTGCTGTACGTACTTTCTGATGTCACGCAACAAATCTGTGTGTCTTTTCCCGCACCATTCTGCGACTTCCATCGATGTGATGGTTGTTCTCGTTAATTCATTCATGTTATTCACCTCTTTCCGTAAAAATTTTCCTCAACTCAACAGCTTCTTTGCTGTTCTGAAGAATGTTTTCTTTAAACGCAGTACTGTCTGATGTTACCAACTGAATGAGCATTGCTGCTTTTCGCAAGCCTGCCTCTCTCGTAGCCTATACGGTATGCTTCCCGCTCTGGCGCACTCATAAATTTGGGATTCATAATCTCCTCCTATCCAGAAGATGATTTTAAATCATCTTTTGATTTAAAAAAAGTGCTTCTTTTTCTTTTAGACTTTTAATTTCCAACAGCATAATGCAGCCACTTCACTTGTCTTAAATTCCTGCTTATTATTAAGTTTCAAAGCAAATCCATTGCTTGTAAGTCCAAGATAATCGGCTACAAATTTAAGTTTCAAACCACGAGACTTAATTATTTCTTTTAAAGCGCCTGAATCGGTCAATGCTATCACTTCCTTTCTGTCTAAGATGATTTTAAATCATCTGTGTAGATAGTAGCACTGTGTAGATTTAGAGTCAACTCTTTTTTGTTTTTTATCAAAAATATTGATTTTAAATCATTTTCATGTTATATTGCAATTATAAAGAGGAGGTTCTAATATGCCGGAAATAGGAAAAAGAATACGTATACGCCGCGAAGAACTGGGAATAACACAAGAAGAATTAGCTTCCAAGCTTGGTTATAAAAGCAAAACGACAATAGCCAAAATTGAAAATGGGACAAATGATATCGTCCAAAGTAAAGTCATCGAATTTGCTCAAGCGCTTGATACTACTCCAGCTTATCTAATGGGTTGGACTCAATATAATGAAACGATTCCTGAAAAAAATGATAATATTCCTGATGATTCGGATTTGGCTATTATTCAACGCGAAAGAAACAAAATGTCTGACAAGGAAAAAACCAAGTTAATGAATATACTAAAAGCTAATTTTGATGAGTATAATTGGGAGGATGATAATTCTGGAAATATCGAATAATCGCAGGGCTGAAATTAAAAGCTGCGTAATATCTGTTCTTGAAGAATATGGACAGCCATTCGTTCCAGTTAAAATAGGAAATCTCATACGTTCCATACCTTATATCAAATTAATCACTTATAATAGCCAAATCCGTAAGCATCATATAACCTACAACGAATTAATTGTTGATTCCGAGACAGCCGATTCATATGCGGTGTGGAATAAAACACAAGATTGCTACTGTATTTATTACAATGATATGGCACCAAATGTTGTTAATTCTAACCGTGTCCGCTGGAACTTGGCTCATGAATTAGGTCATGTTATTCTTAAGCACCATGAGTTATGTAAACTTCATAAACTTTTTCGTAGTGGATTAGCTACCAATGTTTACAATTATATAGAGGCTGAAGCTGATTACTTTGCCCAACTTCTTTTAGTCCCTCACGTTGTCCTATATGCATTCAAAGTCACAACCGAAAAACAATTAAAAGACCTTTGCCAAATATCAGGCCCTGCTGCTAAAAATCGTTTTCGAGATTACAAGCAATGGATAAAACAAATAAATGGAAATGATGATTATGATAAACCACTATTCCACTACTATTACAATTTTATTTATAAAAAACACTGCCTAACTTGCGGTGCTTCTATAATTCAAAGCAGTGGGAAATATTGTCCTATATGCGGAAACAACACATTACAATGGGGAGATGGTAAAATGAAATACACAACCAAAATCGTTTTAGATCAAAACAGTAAAGCTATTCGCTGTCCCGTTTGTGACAATGAAGAAATTTCACCTAATGGGAACTACTGCCATATTTGCGGTACGTACATAGTCAATCAATGTACAAATATCGGGGATCACTATGACTCCTGTGGTCAGTTAGCTGCTGCCAATGCCCGTTACTGTATTCATTGTGGTGCACCAACTACTTTTTTTTAAGCTCATTTACTAAAAGCTTGGAATCAGCAATATTCCTTCTCCTGTGAAGATATTCCTGATGATATTTTGGACATTCCTGACGATCTAGACACCGGTTTCCCCGAAGATGAAGGATTGCCGTTCAATTAATCCATCTCTAATTTGTTTTAAGAAGCCTTGGAATGTTACCGGGAAAAATGCGGCTGCTATACAGAACTGGACGGCTATGCGATCATGTTTGAACCGCATCTGGCGGTGGTGGAAAAGATGTAACGTAAATATCTCAAAGCTTGTACTTTTTCTCTCTTTTTTGATATTTTTTGTTCTATTTTCGATACTTTTTGTTTCATTTTCGATATTTTTATATTGACACAGGAGTTAAGTGATGCTATAATGCAAGCACGTAGCAAAGCATATATATGCTTTCTGCATATACTATTATGGAACGTACTCCGGTGTCCTTCTGGCCCGGGGTCTTTTTATTTTTCGGAGGATTTTATGCCAGATAAACCATTCAAAACATATGATGAACTTATCACAATTTTACAAGAGCGTGGAATTGATCTGAGCTCCGAGGAAGATGATAGATTTGCACGAACAGTTCTTTCAAAAGAAGGATTCTCCATAAGGCACACACTGTAAAGAGAAACGGAAAACCCGTGCAGATCAAGGAATATACTCAGTTATGGTCCCTCGATCTTAAATGGCAGCTCTTTTTCTATATTGCTCTCTTTACCGGTGCCCGGCGTGGAGAAATTGTTTCTCTTTTATGGAGCGACATTGACTTTTCCCTGAACACAATCCACTTCTCCAAATCTACAGCGGTCGTAAAAGGAGAAGTCATCCATAAAAATACAAAGACCTATGCCACGAGACAGTGTATCGTACCGGATATTGTCATCGCCGCTGCAAAAAAACTTATGCATGAACAACAAGAGGCTTGTCTCAGACTGGGTGACTACTGGAAAGGATCCCGCGGCAAACAATTTCAAAACAATTTCGTCTTTATCCGGGATGATGGCTCTCAGATGCATATTTGCAGCCCCAGAACGGAGTTTAAACGGGTGATTCAGATCTACAGCACGAATATTGCAAAAGATGAGACCGAGATGATACCAGACGATCTGACGCTGCATGATCTCCGTCACACCACCGCTTCGATTCTGATCAATAAGAAGCTGGATCCAAGAGCCGTCTCCGGAGTCCTCGGCCACGCCAATACCAGCACCACATTAAATATCTACGCGTACTTCTTTCATCAAAGCAGCAAAGAGGCTGCAAGCATCATGGCGGATGCTCTTCTGGATGAGCCGGCAGTAGTCAATCACAGGTAAAAAATTAAATAGTAGACAAATAGTAGACAAAGCCCCTTTTTTTGCTCTTTTTGCCCATAATATCAAAACCCTAAAAACGTAAAGGTCAAACCACTCGCCTTTCACTAAAAC
>NZ_QWGO01000072.1:0-1726 GCF_003435535.1 Desulfotomaculum sp. OF05-3
TTGCCATCTGGGGACACCTTGCGTTGCAAGCTGTTTCCAGCCGACAAGTTTTACAAAATCTCTCTGTACTTTGAGGGTCGGGTAAAGTATAATGAAGTCAACAACAAATTAGAAGTTTTCGGAAAATAAAGAAAATTTGATTATGTAAATTACCAAGAAAAGGTGGAAAGAATTATGTCAGTACAAACAGATTTTGAGAAAGGATTCGAAACAGAAGAATATGAAATGCTTATTTTAGTGCAAGCATCGTGTAAAGGAGCAGCAATTATAAAAGATATGCTGAAACCATCTATTGATTTTCTTGCGTCCATAGATTTGCGTACAGGTCAGTTCTTTCATGAGAAAGGTCGTATTGAATGGCTTATAAAAAATGACAATAAACGCAATGGGTTGGGATATGAATTTGAGCAATTTGGCATTTATCGTGTCGCTGTCAGAAAATGTATACCGAAAAAATTGCAGCCATATCAGGTACAATATATAAACAACAGATATATGCTTATAAATGTGCTTGAAGAACATGCTTCAAATGAAAAATTGGAAGCTTTGAAAGAATACTATGCTAAGCCAATTTCTATGGAAAATGAATTAGGTTCTTTTGACTTGGATAGAGAATTTTCATGGTTTGAGGGAATTGTAAATTGGAATGGTGTAGAGGCAAATGTATATTTGGAAACCGATGAGGAAGATGGAGATACCGCTGAACAGGCAATGAAAGTATTAAAGGAATTAGTAGATAATATTGTGGATAATGATAATAAATATCGTGCATTTGCTGCACAAGAGCTAACAGAACTTGCAAATGAATGGCTGGAGGATTCAGATGAAATTGATACAGAAAAAATCACAAGAGAATTGTTTAAAAAACGTATGGAAATTAGCTCAATAACAGTTAGTCCAGATGGAAGTTTATCTTTATTTTACAACGACGACGATATGTTTTGGGGACATATTATTGAAATAGTGGTTGAGCCAAATGGAGAGATTATAAGTGCTAATATAGCCGGATGAAAAAACTTCCAGTTTGCCACTCACACATCGGGTCAACTTGTCCCGAACTTTTACAACTAAATACCCGCCGCCCACACAGCGGCACACCGAGCAGGAAATCTGAAAAAAGGTCTCCTGCTTTTTTTCTGCCCAAAATGAGGTGGTAAAACGCCACCCCATCCACCAATTACCGAAAGGAGGGACACGAAATGCCCTGTCCGCACAACGAAATCTCGATTGTGCAGCGAAGTCAGCAGCAGTCTGCTGTTGCCGCCGCTGCTTACCGGAGTGGTGAAAAGCTGTTCTGTGAATATGACCAGCAAGTGAAGCACTATCCGGAAAAGCGTGGTATCGTCCACAATGAAATCCTGCTTCCGGCAAATGCCCCACGGTCGTATGCAGACCGCAATACTCTATGGAACGCCGCCGAAGCGGTGGAAAAACAATGGAATTCCCAGCTTGCAAGGCGGTGGGTGCTTACCATCCCCAGAGAGATACCGCCCGACCAATATGCTGTCCTTGTCCGGGAGTTTTGTGAACAGCAATTTGTTTCCACCAAAGGCATGATTGCTGACTTTGCCATCCATGACCCCCATCCGCCGGGACACAATCCCCACGCCCATGTCCTGCTGACTATGAGGGCAATGGACGAACATGGAAAATGGCTTCCCAAGAGCCGCAAGGTTTATGACCTTGACGAAAACGGGGAACGGATAAAGCTGCCATCCGGCAGGTG
>NZ_QWGO01000072.1:1736-3567 GCF_003435535.1 Desulfotomaculum sp. OF05-3
TGAAAACGGGGAACGGATAAAGCTGCCATCCGGCAGGTGGAAAAGCCACAAGGAGGATACGGTTGACTGGAACGACCAGAAGTATTGTGAAATCTGGCGGCATGAATGGGAGGTCATCCAGAAATATTCCGGTCATAAAGATAACGACCGAGATGCTACGAAAATATCTTGTAGAGTATCAAACGATAAATAATTGTGGAAAGGTAACTATTGATAATATTCGTAGAAGTCTTTCCACATTTTTTTCGTGGCTAGAGGAAGAGGATTATATTATAAGATACAACGCTCAGATATGCAATGGTTAATCAAAACAATGTGAAGCTATCGCATCGAAAATATATTTCATAGATTGACTTGTAACGCAAAAGACGTTACAATAAAAGAAAGATGGAGGTGTATTCTATGGGAAAAACAGCAACATTAAATATAAGAGTAAATCCAGATGTAAAAGAAAATGCAGAAAGTGTATTGGCACAATTAGGGATACCAATGGCTACTGCTATAGATATGTATTTAAAACAAATATCATTAGTAGGAGGAATTCCCTTTTCTATTGTATTACCAAAAGCAGCTAATTCAGTGAATGCAGATATGATGTCTGTTACACAGATTCATCAAAAGTTAGAAAAAGGATATGCCGATATAGAGAAAGGAAATGTTGAGGATGCAGCTAGTGCGTTTGTGGCATTTAGAGAGAGGCATTAATGAAGCAATATAAGGTAGAGATTACAAAAGAAGCTTTGCAGGATATGGAAGATATATACAATTATATTGCTATAGATGTGCTTGCTCCGGATAATGCAATGGGGCAATATAATCGCATTGCTGATGAAATACTTACATTAGACACTTTCCCGGAACGATTTAGGATTATGGATTCTGAGCCGGAAAAGAGAATGGAGTTGCGTAGAATGCTCGTCGATAATTATTCAGTGTTTTACACAATCCGTGACGAAAGGGTAATTGTAACGGATGTGTTATACACGGCATCTGATATAGAAGCACGTTTGAGAGGCGAGCTATAAAAGCACGCGTTTATTTGAAGTTGCTTATTGTATTGGGAAGGAGAATTGTATGGAAACTACTACCTTACAACGGCTAAAGGCAGCTGGATGGAAATGTGGACGTAAAATTGATATTTCTGCTTTCAAAAAGAGATATAGAGAAATTGGATTGGAGATGCCAGCAAATGTAGAAGCTTTTCTTGAGGAATTTGGATTGCTCCATATTGAGAATTTGAAATGGTTTAGAGATGTCGATTTCAATCCGTTGGAAGCTATTGGAATAAATTTAGATGCGGAATATTTTGAAAATTTGTTAGATGAGTATGATATTAATACAACAACTTATCCGTTGGGAATGTGTTGCACAAATGAGCTGTTTTTAGTGATGACCATCACGAATGAATTTTATTGTTTTACAAATGGATGCTGCGAACTGTGTGGAATTGGCGTAGAAGATATGTTGGATTGTCTGATTGGCGAATGCAGAATATCTAAAACGATTGAATAATTTCGTTCTTATGTCAAATGCAATCTAAACAGAAACAAAGCGACAAGTTTCAGTAAGCCGGTGTGTTTAACGGAGAGACGAATTTGAATTTTACGGCGAGGTGAATGATATGGAAAAATGGGGAATGTTTGAATTTAATACGCCTTATGTTGGAGAAATTATCGAGAAAATAAATGATGTGGTATTACCAAACGATTACATAGAATTTATGAAAAAACACAATGGTGGCCAAGGCGATATTGGTGAAACATGGCTTATATTATATCGGTTAGAAGAATTACAAGTATAGTGGTTCAGTTGTCAAGACAAAAATCCAAGC
>NZ_QWGO01000073.1:0-3054 GCF_003435535.1 Desulfotomaculum sp. OF05-3
AGCCACTACTGTTACAACGTTAGTATAGCACTTCATTGCTTGATTTTGCTTGTACAAGGTTTATAGAGAACATGGAGAAAAGCCTTGATATAACTGCATTTTCTTTATCCCTGTTGATAGGGAATATATGCACTGGGTCCATCTCCTAAGCGTGGGGTCGGAGGTTCAAATCCTCTTATGGACGCCAGTGAACAACGCCGAAAGCCTTTGTTTTCAAGGGTTTTCGGCTTTTCTTATATGAAAAGGCACGAAAAAGCTCTTTCACTGTATGGGATAGAATTCTACTCCAAAATTTGATTTTTGACAAGCCCTCCAGAATCGAACGGTTGTTATAAGACAAAATCGCCAGCTAATTTTTAGCAGAAAACAGGCTGTTCTTGCTAATGAAAATACCCTTCCTGCTAATCAGCCCCAAAATCGTGCCAAAAATCCAGCTAATCAAAAAAGGCGGATGTTTTGAGTACCATGCAGTTATAGCAGATAAAATTGAATATCGTTATCTACATAGAGCGTCTATTTGCCCCGCATTGGGGATGGATAGGCGCTCTTTTTTTATGCCCAAAACCATGGGCAAATACAAGAGATTGGAGGTGTTTTATTTGAGCAAGCCTGTTTATGCCGCAGACAAGCCGAGCGATTGCCATTACTGCTACTACTGGACGAATGGCAGAAAGGGTTGCCGTCTGGGTAGAAATAATTGCTACTACTTAATCTCTTTGCCACCGAAATCCAAGTCGGAATGTGATGACTGTCCCTATGGGCGAGATCACCCGTGCATTGGCTGGTGTACGAAGAAGGTTATGCGTGAAGTGGGGCTTCGTTGATATGGATGCGTATGAACAGGAATACCGCTTCTGCTATTTTGCCCGATGTCCTCACGAAAAGACGGATACGACTTTCTGCAGCGTTCTACTGACAACAGAAAGTTTTCCGCAGAAAGAAAGTGGTGAAGCCGTGTGAGTTTTGATTATTTTTACGGTCAGCAATCCGAGCTATTCACATTCTATCGAGTTCCGAAGGTGTTGTTCACGAACGAGAGGTTTTGGAATATTTCTGCCGATGCCAAGATGCTGTATGGCATTTTGCTTGACCGCATGAGCCTGTCTGCCAAGAATGGTTGGATCGATCAAAACGGTCGAGTGTATATCATTTTTACAATCGACGAAGCGAAGATGGCTCTGAACTGTGCTGAACAAAAGGCTATCAAGCTGCTCAGTGAACTTGAGAAGAAAGCAGGATTGATTGAACGTAAGCGCCAGGGTTTGGGAAAGCCCAACCTGATCTATGTGAAGAACTTTATCTCTGCTGTGGATTCACAACTCTTGAATTGTGAAAATCACAATTCTGGAACAATGGAAATCACAACTCAAGAACTTCCGAAATCACAATGTAATAATACTGATATTAAAAATACTGAATTTAGTGATACTGATTCTATCTTTCCTTCCGGAAATGGTGGAATGATGGACGAGAATGACCGGTATCAAGAATACTTTGATTATTTCTCGGATCAGCTCAGTATTGATTTGTTGAAGAAGGATTACCCTTACGATTCCGAAATGTTGGATAACATTCTGGAGTTGATCGTTGAAACAGTTTGCACGAAGCGACCATTGATTCGCATTGGTGCAGAGGAACGTCCAGCAGAAATTGTCCGCAGTCGGTTTATGAAACTGAATGTCGAACACATTCGATATGTTATGTCCTGGAGGTACATTAAAGAAGAAAGACATTCACTGGAGAGAAACAGTAATCTTGGTATATATTTTGATAGGAATCCGCTTCTATAAATGAATACACAGTACTGATTCCATAGAATATCACTACACATAGCAAATGATTTGCTGCTTTTTATTTTTATCAGGGTAGTCCATAGTGGGCTGCCTTTTGTTATACAAAATGGAGACAATCAGGGAATCTGTAAAAAGAGGCATGGGCGGCGCAATTTACGGTATTGCAAGTGTTACTATATTTGTTAGATTTTTACAAATATACCCTGTACACAAAAATTTCACTTGTAATCTGGCAGGATATCGGCTACACTTTACTCATTCCAATCTGATAGGAAGGATAAGAAAGAGTATGAGAAAGAAATGGATTTTTACCGGAGCGGCATTTGCACTTGCAATGACCTTGACCGGATGCAGAGATAATGCGGCAGCCAGTATTCCGCAGCAAAGCAGCCAGGAGCAGACGAAGGAGCAGACACAGATGATCCCTATGGAGGAGGCACAGGAAGCGGCGTTAAAAGCAGCGGATATTGAAGCGGCAGATGCAGACATTTCAGCCACGACCTTAAGTGAGGTGGCGGGAGTGGCCTGCTATAAGGTGGAATTTACTTCCGGAGAGTATGCCTACTCCTACACGATCAATGCACAGACAGGAGCTGTCATGGAAATGAGCAGCCAGGAACAGAATGCACAGACTTCCGGGACGCAGACGGAAACGGCAGACCCCGCTGCCTCGGCTCCGGCACAGACCTCAGGTTCAGCCTCAGCCCAGGCACAGACCTCAGCCGCTGCACCGGCACAGAATGCAACAGGTACCGGAACCGTGGATGAAGCAGCAGCACAGAAGATCGCACTGGAGCATGCCGGAGTGAAGGCAGCGGACGCAACGATCACCAAGTCAAAGCTTGATTATGAAGACGGACGTCAGGTATATGACATTGAATGGTATGCAGGCGGTGCCAAGTATGACTATGAGATTGCGGCAGACACCGGAGAGATCATCAGCTCCGCATATGAAGAAAAAACGATGGGAGCAGACAGCAGGAACGTTACGGTCAGTGAGGCAGATGCAAAGAAAACAGCCCTTGACCGTGTAAGCGGTGCAACAGACAAGAATCTCTACGAATGGAAGCTTGATTATGAAGACGGACACCCGGAATATGAAGGAAAGATCATCTACGGTGGAACGGAATACGAATTCACGATTGATGCAGCGACCGGATCCGTAATGGAGTGGGATGCTGAGAAGGTCCGTTAAGACAGGAGAAGTAGTTGCGTACAAAGATTATCCTAGATTATTCACGGATCAGCCGTGAAAGTGGCT
>NZ_QWGO01000074.1:0-2614 GCF_003435535.1 Desulfotomaculum sp. OF05-3
CTGCATATTGCGAAGCTAAACGGCCGTCTTTGCGGAGCAAAACGGCCGCATTCCGTTTCTGAACAGCCGAATTTCTACCAGTCTCTGCAATCCAATCCTTATAATGATAGTAGCCATCCCAGTGGTGGTGAATAGATCATTTTAAGGAGGATAATGTATGCAGTTGGATTACAAGGACATCATTATCAAACACTACGCGCTATCAATGTCCGGTAGCGAAATAGCTCGTCAGGCTGGTTTCAGCAAGTCTGGTGTTAATGACTTCTTGAGAGCATTCAAGAAGTGCGAAGATCTGAGCTATCCATTACCAGCAGGCATCACTAACTATGGTATTGCCCTGAAGGTGTATGGAGCTGTACCTGGATCAGGAGGACGAAATGAGAACATCGAGTTACCTGATTATGAAGATGCTGCCAAGCTTATGGCTACCCGTAAAAACATGACACTCATGTTTCTTTGGAACCGCTATAAGAAAAAGTGCGAAGAAGAAGGCGCTCGTTTCTATCAGTACAGTCAGTATTGTGAGCTCTACAACAAGTGGTGCGAAGAGAATTATGAGACCGCCCACTTTGATGCCATTATCGCACAAAAAATGGAAGTTGACTTTGCTGGTCAGACCTTCTCAATGACAGATCCTCTTACCGGCGAGATCATGGCCATCGTTGTATTTGTAGCCATCCTTCCTTATTCACAGTATATCTATGCAGAAGGAATGCTCTCAACGAAGGAACCACAGTGGATCGAGGTCAACAATCACGCACTGGATTACTTTGGTGGAGTTCCTGCTTTAGTAGTCTGTGACAACTGTAAACAGGCTGTTATCGTTAATCAGGACTGGATCGAGCCGGAACTGAACAAGGATTATGCTGACTGGGCTGACCACTATGGCACTGTTATTCTTCCTGCGAAGGTCCGTAAGCCGAAATTCAAGAGTTCTGTAGAAAACGCAGTAGGCATTCTCGAGAAGGGCTTCTTCCACAAACTTGAAGAACGTCAGTATTTCTCACTGGAACAGTTTAATAAGGATCTCTGGAAGGAACTGGAGGCTCTGAATAAAGAGCCATTCAAGAAGAAGGAACACAATAGATACTACTATTGGGAAGAGGAACAAACGGAATTGATGCCGCTCCCCTCCATGCATTATGAGTACATGGAGAGAAAGACGGCAAAGGTATCAAGCGACTTCCACGTACGCTTTGACAATGCTTATTATAGCGTAGATAAAGCATTTCTGCACAAGAAAGTATCTATTAAGGCTTCTTCAACCGTAGTTCGTATTTATTCCCTTGCCGGAGAGTTTCTTTGTGAATGGCCCAGAGCTACTCGTAAGGGGCAGTGGTCAACCAATCCTGAACACCTGCCAGATCACTATAAAGGATTTACTCAGTGGAATGGTCCTTACTTTATTCAGAAAGCGCAACTCATTGGCAAGAATACAGAGACTGTTATCCGGACGATCCTCAAATCCAGACCATACGAAGTACAGACCTATCGTATGTGTCTGGGTATTCTGAACTTTACAAAGAAGTACAGCAATAAGACTCTGGAAGAGTGCTGTAAGCAGGCGGTTGCTCTGAATAAGCAGAAATATACCTTTATCAAGAATACGATAGCTGTTGTAGCAGATGATCTCGGAGAAGCAGGCTATCATCATCCCACATCGGCAAAGAAAGAACCGGTACGCGGAGGGTATGTAATGCCACCGGAAGCTTCCAGTATCGACACTCTTTTATCACGCAGCAAGGCTCTTGCTGATCAGATACGAGAGGGGGCCGATGAATAATGCTTACAGGAACTGTACTGATAAATGAACTCGTTGATGAACTGAACGAACTTAAGCTTTCAACTATGGCAGCTACATTGGATGATCTGTATCACAAACCCGGATTTCTGGAAATGGATCGGCTTACGCTTATTGCAGAACTGATCGGACCACAGTTTCAGGAAAAGGTCAGCACGACATTAAAGAATCGCTTAACAGCGGCACATCTGAAGGGCTCACCTGAAGAATTGTCAGACTGTGTGGACTCTGACAAGCGGGAGTATCTGCCTGCCGGTATAACAGAGGTTCTTTCCTCTTTTGACTTTATTGAAAGAGGATACAATCTCTGTATTCTCGGAGAATCAGATGCCGGAAAGTCTTACCTTGCAAAAGCTATCGGCATAAAGGCCTGCAACCGATATAACGTCGGTTACTTTCACAGCGAGGAACTTTTGGAAAGCATGGTAGCTCTTAAAGAGCAGGATTACGATAAATATGCTCGCAAGATGAAGAAGTATCTCAAATGGGAACTGATCATCCTGGATGACTTCCTGCTTCACACAATCACTGACGAAAGAGAGATTAAAATCCTCTTTGAGCTTCTGGAGAAGCGGAACGAGCAGAGGAAAAGCACCATCGTATGCTCACAGCGTGATCCGGATAACTGGAAAGCGATGATCCTCAACGATGAGGTATCTGCCAATTCCATCATGAAGAGAGCTACAAAGCACTACACGGTTAAGATCAACACACGATAAGCGGTGGTCTTCTAACTAAAAAATAGGCGGCCGTTGACTTCGGAAAGCGGCCGTTCTAAAACAGAATGGCGACCGCTGAGCTCCGTAAAATGCA
>NZ_QWGO01000075.1:0-2588 GCF_003435535.1 Desulfotomaculum sp. OF05-3
TGAATATTCCGTTGCGGCGAAGCCGTCTGTCCGGAAAAATGGAAACCACCTGTCCGGATAGGCGGAAACCGCTTTAGGTTATTGCTATGTGCGGCGAAGCCGCCTGTATGTTATTGTGCCTGAGATGGATCCAGTCCATAAACCTCCCTCATGGAAATATCCTTTTCTGGGTCAAGACTCATAATCGGAATCTTGTATGAATCGAATGAGATTCGATCCATGATGGCATCTGTGAGAGGGTTGTCCTTACCACCAAGCTTTTGGTACCAGTCTTCCTCAAGATACTGGGAACAGAAGATCGTGGATGAGTGCTTGCGACGCTTATGAATAAGCTCAAGCAGATTGGCTGAGTCTTTTTCAGTAACTCTCATGAGCAGCCACTCATCCAGGATTAGAAGCGTGGGATTGGTGTATTTTTTCAATGCATCTTTAAAGCGGCCTTCATCTCTGGCCTCTTGTAAGTCCAGGAGCAGATCTGGCACACGGACGTACTTAACGCTGTAATAACGCTTACATGCCTCCATTCCAAACGCACAGGCCAGATATGTTTTTCCACTGCCTGTTGCGCCGGTAATGAAGATGTTACGGTATTCTGTGATGTACTCACAAGTTGCCAGCCGTTCGATCAGGTGGCGGTTTACTTTGCGGTTATGACCGTAATCAACTGCCGCAATCGTTGCGTCTGGCTGCTCGAACTCTGCATTCTTAATCAGTCTTTTCAAACGGCTGTTTTTACGGGATGTATATTCGATATCAACGATCATCCCAAACCGATCATCGAAAGGGATCTCCTTCATGGAGATATCCTGCATCTGGTTACGGAATGCATCGGCCATCGATGTCATGTGCATTTCAATAAGCTTGTCAATTGTACTCTGATTTGTCATGATCTCTTACCTCCGTAATAACGGGCACCACGGGTGATGCCGGACTGGGAACTCTCGTTTGTCTGCTTCTGAGGTGCCTCAGATTTAGCTCCACGATCCGCAGCAAGGATGTTCTTGATACTTTTATAGCTGGGTGAATTCGAGTACTGCAGAGCCTTTGCACAGGCGTTTTCAAGCTGCTGTGAAGACTTCCTCTCAGCAAGCTTCAAAAGGCCCATACAGGCCCTGTAAGACTGCTGCTCCACTCTGCCTGAGGTAAGGATACTGTTTACAACTTTATAGGTATTGATTCCAATTGTTTCTGCCCATTTGCGGAAACGGTCACCGTTCCACTCCAGATATTTCTGGTGATCTGGTGGCATATGTTCGAGTACTGTGGAATACTGCCCAGGACGCCCGTACAGGCGTTTGTGGGAAGCAATTCTCCTGAAATCCTTAAAAATTTCAATGGTGGTATCTGTCACTCGCACATCGACCTTATCTTTGATATACTGATAAGGCACCGAGTAGTACATTTTGTCTACGGCGATGTGATAGTTGAACTGTACTGTGGCGGTACGATGTTCAGCTAATTCAAAGCGGGTGGCAGGCAGGGGCATGAGCAATGGCTTCTCATCTTCGAGAAACAGCTTCTGTCGGCTGCCTTCTTTCTTTTGAAAAGAAGCCGCGTTGTACTTTTTGAGCTTTTTCCTGATTTCCTGGTTCAATTCTTCCAGAGAGAAAAACTGTTCATTACGAAGCGCAGCTGTGATCCATGTAGAGACATGGCCAACATTTCCTTCTACACTTGGCTTATCCTTCGGGGCACGTACCCGGGCCGGAATGATAGCAGTGTTGTAATGCTGTGCCAGTTCCTCATAGGACTTAATCAGGACAGACTCATATTTGTCACTCTGTTTACGGTTCGTTGCTGTAGGAGCATTGTCTGATACCAGAATCGGCGTAACGCCGCCAAAGAACTCGTACATATGGATATGAGCGGTAATCCATGACTTTTGTTGTTCATTGATGAACGCTTCGACAAAAGCATACTGGCTGTAGGTCATAACACCAACAAAGATCCATGCTTCGGTAATTTCACCGGTATCCGGATCAATAATCTTTGCCGGATCACCAGCCCAGTCAACCTCGATCTGCTGGCCTGCTTTCCGCGGGATGTGCATGGTAGCACGGCTTTTTTGCTCGTTCTGCTGAATGTAATAACAGAACTGGGAATACATCAAAGCATCATCACCATTCTGACTGCATTCTTCGAGGTATTCTGTCCAAAGGAGCTTCTTGTTGACACCATTTTTGAGCAATTCCTTACGGATGTAGTCGAAGTCAGGCATCCGCTTGGTGGATTTCGGAGACAAATCTTTTGGAAACATCCGCTGCTCCAACTCAGCATCAGTGAGTGATTCGTCCAGTGGCCAGCTCAGAGATAATTCATCTGCACGTTTCTGGACCTTTACAACTGTCTTTCTTGAAACCTTGAGGCTTTTCTCAATGTCACGAAGAGACAGACCCAAGGCTGTCAGCCTTAGGATTTCACGATATTTGGTCATATGAAGACCTCCCTCATAATGAATTAGCATCAAATTCGATGCTTACATCCATTATAAGAGTGGTTCCCTAATGACCGGAAGAGCGGTTTCCATCAATCCGGAACAATGGTTTCCTCAATCCGGACAAGTGGTGTAAAAGTACCCGTAATATTCA
>NZ_QWGO01000076.1:0-296 GCF_003435535.1 Desulfotomaculum sp. OF05-3
TCGGAGCTGGATTTTGTTGAAATTCCGTGTACTGCCGGTTCGGAAACACACACGCATCCAATCTCCCATGAACCAGCCGCTGTTATCCGGACCGCGTTACTTCAGATCGAAATCTCCAATGACATTTCAGATACTCTTCTGAGCCATATCTTACGGGAGGTGTCCCATGCTTGAAGACGCAGCCGGGATCCGTCGTGTAGTCCTTGCGTGCGGTACTGTTGATCTGAGAAAAGGGATCGATGGTCTGGCAACGATCATCGGTGATCGGTATGGACAGAATCCTTTCGAGAAAGGAA
>NZ_QWGO01000076.1:306-2509 GCF_003435535.1 Desulfotomaculum sp. OF05-3
CAGAATCCTTTCGAGAAAGGAACCCTGTTCCTGTTTTGTGGGAAACGTTCTGACCGGTGCAAGGGGCTTTTATGGATGGGGACGGGGTTTCTGCTTTTGTACAAAAGATTTGAGGACGGAAGATTATCCTGGCCAAGAAATATCCAGGAAGCGGCAGAGCTTACAGAGGACCAGTACAGGTACCTCATGACAGGATTAAATCCCCTGGATCCCAGGATCAAAGACGTTGATCCGAAGCATATCTATTAAAACGTTTGTGAAAAACAGAGAAAATAAAACGCCAGTCTGACCGCCAAAAAGGGCGGTGTCTATTAATGGAATCCTCTCCGATGAGACGAACCGTTTGTCCTGTATGAAGATAAAAAAGAGAACTTTTAATTTTAAACGCCTTGCATTTCAAGTGACTGGAACAGGGCATCCAGAGACGTTCCGGGTAGGTAAAAATGACGGACCGGTATGGAAACCAGATTGGCATTTATCACCGATTTCTGCTATACTTTCCTTAGAAAGAAAGGCGGACATCATGTGTAAAAAATTCACTCCGGATGAACTGAATCAGATGGACCATACAGCAAAAAACGATGTTATCTTCCAGATGCAGGACCGGCTCGACAAGCTGGAACAGAACTATGAAACCCTCATAGAACAGGTCCGGCTTGCAAACCAGCAGCGTTTTGGTCGCCAGACAGAAAAACTGGATGATATCGCGGGGCAGCTCTCCTTTTTTAATGAGGCTGAAGCGAATTACGATGAAACCGCCCCTGAACCGGTCATGGAAGAGGTTATCGAATCCGCAAAAAAGAGGTCCCGTAAGTCTAAAAAGAAGGGACAGAGGGAAGAAGACCTGAAAGATTTCCCGCAGGAAGAGATTTCTCATGATATACCGGAGCAGGAATTAAACGAAGCTTTTGGTTCGGGGAACTGGAAAAGCATGCCGGATGAGATCTTCTGGCAACTCCGGTTCGAGCCGGCCAGATGGATTGCGGAGAAACATGTCATCAAAGTGTATGTCGGAACGGATGGGGCGCATCAGGATGAATTCCTCCGTGGAGATCATCCGGCAACTTTATTTAAAGGCAGCATTGCGACCCCTTCTCTTGAAGCCGCGATCATCAACTCTAAATATGTAAACAGTAACCCACTCGACCGGATCTCCAGGGATTTTGGAGCGAACGGATTGAATCTGTCCAAGCAGACGATGTCCAACTGGACTGTATGGACGGCAGAGCGCTACTTATCAGTCGTATACGAGATGATGAAGCAATGCCAGCTGAAAGCCCATGTAAACCAGTGCGACGAAACGACCGTGGATGTGATCCATGATGGAAGACCCGCAGGCAGCAAAAGCTATATGTGGGTGCATATCACCGGGGAACTTGGCAAGGTACCATCGGTCATCATATATGAATACCAGAAAACACGCCATAGTGACCATCCAAAGGCGTACTATAAGGATTTTTCCGGCATTCTTATGACGGATGGGCTGGAACAGTACCACAAGCTGGAGCGGGATCTGGAAGGGATAAAGAACGCAAACTGCATGGCACATGCAAGACGCCATTTCGCAAACGCGATCAAGGCAATCGGAAAAAGCAACCCGGAAGCAATCCAGTCATCTATTGCGTATAAAGCACTGGTAAGGATCGGTGCTGTCTATGATCTGGAAGGTGGGCTGAAGGATCTGAGTCCGGAAGAACGGTTAAAAGAGAGGCAGAGATCCATCAAGCCCCTGTTGGAAGAATTCTTTGCGTGGATCCATGAAATAAAGTCAGATCAGACAGTCCTTCCCAAGGGCGAAACTGCAAAAGGGATTAACTACTGCCTGAATCAGGAAAAATATCTGAAGGTATTCCTGAGTGATGGGGAAGTGCCGATCGATAATCTTGCCAGTGAACGCGCACTGAGAACCTTTACGATCGGCCGTAAGAACTGGATGACGCTGAACACAGTACGTGGTGCACAGGCAAGTGCAATGATCTACAGCATTACCGAAACAGCCCGGGCAAATGGTCTGAATGTTTACTACTACGTAAAGCATCTATTAACCGAACTGCTTGAGATCATCCGTATCGACGGAAGTGTCGATGAAAAAGAGTTAGAGAGTCTTATGCCATGGTCAAAAGATCTTCCGGCTGAGTGTTATAGCAAGCGCCGCAAATGAGCGGCGCTGTATTTGGCGTGGGGCGAAGGATTTGACCTTTAC
>NZ_QWGO01000077.1:0-265 GCF_003435535.1 Desulfotomaculum sp. OF05-3
AAAGAAAATCTGGAAGCGGTCGAAAATTTCAAGGGTAGCCGGGATGAAAAGCTGGTTGTCCTTTACTGTAAGCAGCTTGGTATCAACTATAAAAATCTGTCAGACGAAGAATTTCGCTGGCTCATTCGGATTCTCAAAAAATCAAAGAAAATGGGAACGCCTATCAGCCAGAGGAAAAAAAGGTAAAGAAAAACCGCTGTTGCATGGTTTGTTAGCTTCCATGTAGCAGCGGTTTTTGCTGGGATTATTCAGTTGAATTTTTAGA
>NZ_QWGO01000077.1:275-2422 GCF_003435535.1 Desulfotomaculum sp. OF05-3
TTATTCAGTTGAATTTTTAGAACGACAAACTGAAATTGCTGCTAATAACTGAGAATCTATCTTTTATTTTATAGAAATCTCACTCTTTACTGAATCTACAATACTCTACAAAGCTTTTTACGGAAAAATGCTTCGGATTAAGATACTTAATACCAGTATCTATCAACTCAAATTTTTCATAATCAAACTCAAGTTTTTCATTGTTTAAGAAATCATCATCTATCCATAAAGCAGGTAAAATATGCTCACAATAATCAAAGTATCTTCTGCATTCAATACATTCTTCGTCTAAAGACTCTACACCAACATAATGAATATTATAATCTACAGTATCGTTTATAAATCTTTCAAGGAAACTGTTCAAAACAAAGGCTACTCTATCATCACAATATACATAACCAATTAAATTTTTATCTGTGATTTCTACACATTCATTATACCCGTCTACTGATGAGTCGTAGTATATAGCATACCAATATGCTCCTGGATTTCCTGATTGTGAAAGAAAATAATTTCCAATAACAGCTTCCAAATGTCCACATAATGAAATCCATTGATGTTTTGTACTACTACTTATCGAAAAAATACCACTAATATCCGTCATGTCATCACACTCTCTATTGTATATCTTCAAATATGAATTTATCGCTTTTGTTTATCAACGAATATTGGCTTGCTGCCATCATCAATTTCAAATGTATTACTTCCAGTTCGTATATAAACACTTCCTATTTCCGCATGAATATAAGGAATAATATCTCTGTCATAATTACATATTGTATTGATGGAAAACACAGAATGATTGCTTGATTCGTTCATATAAGCCTCATCTTCATTACCCGCTAAAAAACGCCATCCGCTATCTGGGTTGTCTTCATATGGAGCTTCTCGATACATATATCCTACTTTAAAACCTTCTTTTGTTATTCTGTCAGATACAATGCATCCTTCTCCATTTGGTTCGTTCCAATCAATTAAATTCTCTATGTTGATACTAAGAAAATCGTTGTTCTTCTTTCTCTCGAAAAACATGATGATTCACCTCTCCAAATTCTGATTTGCTTGTTCCATAAAATTCATTTTAGTCGCTTTCAAACTTGCTGGCGGCGAACAGCATTTTATGCTGTTTGCGGACGGCAAGTCCACAGGGGATAGCCGCTTTAGCGGCGCAAGGGGGTGTAGCCACCTTGACGGAACGAAGTGATGAAACATTCACGGTCGGACAGTTTTCTTCTGCCGACCGGGAGTGAAGCTCCGCAGGACGCACTACTCTCGACAGAGAGTATAGAAGTGCGCCCTTTAGTTCCTAAAGGGATTTTATCAGTTCGACAAATCGGAAGCTGCAAGTTTAATGTTTCATTATCTCATCTAACTGGTCGTGTAATTCAATAAATGGATTTTCTTTCAGATGTTTACCTGTAACTGTATTGATAATATCATGCTTATCAGAACTATACCCCGAATAACCGTCAATCATCTCCATAATTTCAACAGCAAATTCATAGGTTACATCATACAACATCGCTCTGGCTTCGTTATCATGGTACTTTTTGTGTTCAGTCAAACAAATTTCAACACAACTTTCTTGTATTGCTGCAATATGTTTGAAAAATTTTTGTTGCATATCATTCATATTCTACCCCTATAACTTCCAATTTGTTGCTCAATTTTCATATTCAAATTATACCATAAAACTTGTGAACAATTCTACCGCAACTTTGGACTATATGAGAAAAGTCCGAACAGTTTTCTGCCAGGACTTCCTCGCTCAATCGTAAATCAATTCCGCTTTCACAATCTCCTCTGCCTGTGCCTTGCGTTCCTCACGCTTGCGGATTTCCTCTAATTCTTCCGGGGTCAGCTCCACTTCTCCAAACGCCGGGGGAACAAATCGCCCGACAAAATTGAAGTAAATCTCGACCTCCTGTGTGGTCTGTATACTGCCTTTACGGTCACGCTCATGCACAAGGATTTTCTCGATAAACTCGTTGAGCATAGCAATCGTCAGCTTGTCAAAGTTCTCATACTTGTCAATCAGAGCGATAAAACGATCAGCGTCCTTTTCGTGCTTCTCATAGCTCTTGACAGCCTTTTCCAGAACAGAGATTTCAGCGGTAAGCTCGGACTGTTCCTTTTCGTATTGAGCG
>NZ_QWGO01000078.1:0-2404 GCF_003435535.1 Desulfotomaculum sp. OF05-3
TATATTATTTTATCTAGCACAACAGGTTAATTTAGTATAAACAAAGTTTATTGTGATACTTGATTCGATTTAGAAAAGACCGAAGATGTTTGACGAAAAATATACGGCAAACAATTTCAGGTCTTTTATACTCAGTCTTTCGACATACAGATCGTACCCGTCCGCTGAAGCTCCAGAATACCAAAGCTTCTCACAAGTTCAATAAAATCTGTGATCACATCAGGAGCTGCATGAAACTCGATGACCATGCTCTTTGGGGAGACGTGAACGATCTTGGCGCCCATGACGCTGCAGAGTTCGATCAATGAGCTGCGGTTTGTCGCGGAGTAGGAGACTTTGATGAGCATCATCTCCAAGAGGACGCTGCGGGTCTCCTCAAGACGGCGGACTTTGATCACGTCCAGTTTCTTGTTTAAGTGTTTCTCAATCTGATCGACAGTGCGCTGGTCGCCGGTGGAGACGATGGTCATGCTGGAAATATCATGGCGTTCCGTCTCGCCCACGGCCAGACTGTCGATGTTGAAGCCTCTTCTCGCGAAAAGACCGGATATCTGGGAGAGAACACCGTCTTTATTTTCTACAAGTACAGAAAAAATACCTTTCATCTTGCGTTCTCCTTATTTTGTGTTGTTGTGGCTGTCGACTTCGCAGACCATGATGCAGGCGTTATCGCAGGCAAGGAAACGGTCGAGTTCCGCGTCGAGAGTCTCGTTGCTGTCGCAGTGGAAGTAGTCCATATCGTAGGCAGCGGCGATTTTGGCATATTTCGGATAATCGTAGAGCTGGACACCGAAATAGTGTTCCTCGTAAGTCTTCTCCTGATGCTCGCGGACGAGACCGAGATAGTGGTTTCTCATGACAAGGATCTTTATCGGGACCTTGTTTACCGCGATGGTTCCAAGCTCGTACATGGACATCTGGAAGGAACCGTCACCGCAGACAACAACGACCTGCTTGTCCGGCGTACACATCTTCGCTCCGATTCCGGCTGGGATGGAGTAGCCCATGGTTCCCATGCCGCCGCTTGTGAGGAAACGGCCGTTTTTCATCACATAGTTGTCGGCAGACCAGAGCTGGTTCTGTCCGACATCCGCAACATAGATCGCGTCATCGTCCATCTTCTCGGAGAGATGCTGGACTAAAAGCATCGGATTTACGAGCTTGTCGCTGAAGACACGGTGGTCTACCGTACTTTTTTTGATATCCTGAAGTGTCTCAATCCAGTTTGCAGTATCGATGGAAATATTCTCCTGCAGCAGACGGTCGAAGATACTCTTGATATCACCGACAAGCGGGATCGTCGGTCCGAGGTTTTTGCCGATCTCGGCGGTATCGATATCGATGTGGATGATATTTACCTGCTGTTCCAGATTTTCCGGCTTAGGAACGGCGCGGTCAGCGATCCTCGCACCGGCAATGATCAGAAGGTCACTGTTTGCCACGGCGCGGTTCGCGTAAGGTTTTCCGTTATTTCCAAGCATTCCGAAGTAAAGCGGGTGGTTCTTCGGCATAACGCCGATACCCATCATGGTTGTTACAAGCGGAATATTATTCTTCTCACAGAACTGGCGGACACATTCTTCACCGTTTCCGAGGATAACGCCGCCGCCGGCGCAGATCAGCGGCTTTTTCGCCTTGTTGATCGCGGCGACTACCTTGTGCATCTGCGGGTTGTTTCCCTTTGTATTCGGCTTGTATCCGCGGATATTGACCTCGGACGTGTAGTCGAAGGACTTCTTTAAGAGGTCGATCTGGACGTCACAGGGGATGTCGATGAGGACCGGTCCCTTTCTTCCGGTGGAGGCGATATAGAAAGCTTCCTTAAAGATACGCGGAATATCATCGGCGCTTTTTACAAGATAGCTGTACTTAACGAAAGATTCTGTGGAACCACGCATGTCGGCTTCCTGGAATACGTCACGTCCAAGGAGATTGGAGTTTACCTGCCCGGTGATCGCGATAAGCGGAATACTGTCGGCGTAAGCTGTCGCCAGTGCCGTGATCAGGTTCGTCGCGCCTGGGCCGGAGGACGTTACGCAGACTGCGGCCTTTCTGGAGATGCGGGCATATCCGCTTGCGGCGTGCCCGGCAGCCTGCTCCTGACGGACAAGGACATGCTCGATGGTTCCGGCATTATATAAGGCCTCATAAAACGGGGAGATCGCAACGCCCGGATATCCGAAGATCCTGGTTACGCCCTCTTCCTCGAGGCATTTGACCATAGCTTCTGCACCATTCATAATAACTTAAAATACCCCCTCAAGTAAGCGTTTAAAAGATGTCTGGGGGCAAAAAAATGATGATTTTGCCCTTTAAAATCTTTGAAGATAGTTAATAAGAATTATATCGCATACTGAGAGGGGATGTCAATGTTAGAGTCCGATAGAAACAGCCATCCTAAGGC
>NZ_QWGO01000079.1:0-2320 GCF_003435535.1 Desulfotomaculum sp. OF05-3
TGTTAGAGCCCGGAGGAATCGACCACTCAGAGTCCAGTAGAAACAACCAATCCGAGCTCATTAGAAATAGCCAATGCACCTGCTTGGCTAATTAATTATCGACAATTATTCGGTAGGATCACTGATTTCTATCGAATAAGTTTTCAGGTTACGACCTCGATAGCTTTCACCTTTCATGAGATAAACGGTGGCAGCATCAAAAGTCCTATCTAACGCACAGAGTAATGAATCCTCTTCTCGAAAGAAGTCCCTCCACTTATCTGGTGTTAGGTTACTGGTGAAAATCATGCAGTTTGGGCCTTCCTTACTGCATCTTCGGTCAATCATATCGAAAAACAGACGGGTGTTTTCCATGTCGAAGATGCTTCTGCCGATTTCATCGATAATCAGACATGATGGTCTGACAAGCCCAGATATTGCACTGCTTTCAGTGCCTGTTCTTCGGGCCTTTGTGAATTTTTCATTCAGTTCTGTGGCTTTTATGAAATAAGCTTTTAATCCTTTTTGGCAACAGGCATTACCATATGCCATTGATAAATGCGTTTTTCCAACACCTGGAGGACCGATAAAAGCTATATTATGTCTTGAGTATAGCGCTGTCAGATTCGGAAGATTTCTTATCTGCGCTGCATGCTCGCCAGTCACTCTGCTGAAATCAAAGTTTTCGAATGTACTTGGCTCTTTCTGTGGAATACGGCTGTGCTGCAATAGTGCGCTTATTGCTTTATCTCGCTGATTTTTTCTGAGAAAAGCTATGAATCTTTTTATGGCTTCCAGGTGCTCCGGTGGAACTTTCTTTTCAGAAAGATATAAAGCAATCTCCTGTGCTGTTATTTTTATATCCAGAGCAGCAGCATCTGCCTGAATCTGTTCAATCAGTGTATCATTCATTTCTGTCACCTCCAAAAGCAAACTTTGCGAAAGCAGATTTTGGTGGATCTTCTTTTTTCTGAGTGATACTGATCTTTACAGGAACAGAAGGTTTTTCTTCTGGTTGATCATCAGTAAACTGACCTTTGCAGAAACTGTCTTTGCGGCTCCATGTCACATCGTGGGTTATTAAGACTTTTCTCAACTCCAGGTCATAGATATACAATGTAAAATCTTCTCTTTGAACACGGCAGGTATGTTGAACATAACTGTATGGAATTCCAAAACGTCTTCCTTCATATGTGACAAAACCATCAAATGAAATACAGCGGATCGGGCACAAATACTTTCGGACATCAAAGGTATCCATAAGTATGGATGCATTTTTTATACAGCTTACAGAATGTCTTTCATGAGGAATACAGTCAACAGCTTTGTGATATCGATTGTTCTGATTATCGCACCATTTCCATGCTTCATAGTTGAGATCTGTAATAGTACCAAAAACTCGTCCTGCTAGAAAGTTTTCTTTTACAAAGCGTACCAGGCGCTCAACAGAACCTTTCGTGAACGGATGTCTGGGTCTGCACAGTTTCGTTTCAAAGCCGATGGTATTCATAAAAGCTTCATAATCATGATTCCAAACCGGATGTCCTTCCGAATCACGATGGAGCACAACACTTTTCATATTGTCCGTCAGAACGTGTCCAGGAACTCCCATACGTTTAAAAGCATGAATCATACCAATAAAGAGATTTTCCTGTTTTGCATTTGGAAAGAACTCTATATAGCGTTCCCCGCAATGATGGCAGATCATTGCAAAACAAGCTACTTTGTAAGAAGTGCCATCACCTGTGTCCACATTTACAAATCCCCAGTCCATTTGATAACTCTCACCAGCATCACTGGAATATCTGCGTCCACGGTTGCCCTGCGGTGCAACTGTCTGCCTTTTGGGCGGAATAAGATATTTATGAGATTGAATGTATCTCTTTACCGTAGTTAAGCTCCCTTGAAAGCCTTGTTCCTGAATTCGTTCCAGAATAACTTCAGAATTAGATACCCCTTTTTTCAGCAGGTCATCAATAACTCCTGTATATCCAGAGATAATGGTTGTATCCGCTTTGCGGCCTGTAAGAGCATGTGGTGTTATCTGGAAATCATTCTTTTTTAATCGTCGTAGCTGTGCTCTTGTCATTCCTGTACGGCGTTCCATTTCAGCAAGGTTAATTCTATTGATATCGAACTTATCACCTTGCTCTGACTTCATTTCTTCAATGACTTGTGTTATGATAGTCTGCAAGTCATTACTGTTATTCTCATTCATGTTTCTCCTTTCGTGGTGCATTGGCTAACACCATTATAGAACATGAAGTAATATCGTAATGGCTTCTTTTATTGGATTAAGATTGGCTGTTTCTATCGGACTCAGATTGGTTAATTCTGCTGG
>NZ_QWGO01000008.1:0-61575 GCF_003435535.1 Desulfotomaculum sp. OF05-3
TATATTATTTTATCTAGCACAACAGGTTAAATTATATTAAATTTTAAGGAGAATCCTCATGTCCAAGAGAGTTATTACATTTGGTGAAATCATGCTCCGTCTCGCTCCGGAGGGATACTATCGTTTCGTTCAGGCTAACAACTTCGGCGCTACTTACGGCGGCGGCGAGGCTAACGTAGCTGTTTCCCTTGCAAACTACGGTTTTGACGCTGCATTCGTTACAAAGCTTCCGAAGCACGAGATCGGCCAGGCTGCTGTCAACGAGTTAAGAAGATACGGCGTTGATACTTCCACTATCACACGCGGCGGCGACCGTGTAGGTATCTACTTCCTTGAAAAAGGTGCTTCCCAGAGACCGTCCAAGGTTATCTATGATCGTGCACATTCCGCAATCTCCGAGGCTACTCCGGAAGATTTCGACTGGGCTAAGATCTTCGAGGGCGCTGACTGGTTCCACTTCACAGGTATCACACCGGCATTAAACGACACTGTTGCTGCTATCTGCCTTGAGGCATGTAAGAAAGCAAAAGAACTCGGCATCACAGTTTCCTGCGACTTAAACTACAGAAATAAGCTCTGGACAAAGGCTAAAGCAGGCGAGGTTATGGGTGAGCTCTGCAAATATGTTGATGTCTGCATCGCAAACGAAGAGGATGCTTCCGATGTATTCGGTATCAAGGCTTCCAACACAGACGTTACAAAGGGTGCTGTAAACCACGAGGGTTACAAGGACGTTGCAAAACAGCTTGCTGACCGTTTCGGTTTCCAGAAGGTTGCTATCACACTTCGTGAGTCCATCTCCGCAAACGATAACAACTGGTCCGCTATGTTATACGATGGCAAGGACTACTACTTCAGCAAGAAATACGCAATGCACATCGTTGACCGTGTAGGCGGCGGCGACAGCTTCGGCGGCGGACTGATCTACGCTTGCTTAAGCGACATGGATGCTCAGAGCATTATCGAGTTCGCAGTAGCAGCTTCCTGCTTAAAGCACTCCATCGAAGGCGACATGAACATGGTTTCCGTAGACGAAGTTAAGAAATTAGCTGGCGGCGATGGATCCGGACGTGTTCAGAGATAATCAAAATCTTTGATCCTGCATCACCTGTATATCGGGTGATGCGATCATGAAATAGTTGCCCAATTTGCCAATAAGGGCAAGTTTATTCCTCAATATATACCATAAAAATAAGGACCTCAGCGGCTGCCAATCGCTGAGGTCCTTGTTTTTTATCTGTTATGAAATTTCCTGACCGTTTCCGGTGCACCGCAGAGCCGCCATGGCCGGATAAGTCCTCTTCAGGTTACTGAATTTCTCTCACCAGGCAATACTGCTTCAGTCCCATGCCTTTCTCCACGATCCCGAACACCTTAAATCCGAAATGCGCATAAAACGCCACATTCTTCTCATTGTGCGTCTCCAACGAGATCATCATCCGGTGTTCTCCGGCATACCGGATCGCATCATCCATCAGTTTTTCCGCAACCCCGTGATGCTGTACACTCGGACTCACCGCAAGGTAGATGATATGTAAGCGGTTCTCCTGGTGAAGCTGGGCCGTCCAATGGGAGTTTAAGTAATCACGTCCCTTGATAAAATTCCAGAGCGTCTTTAAGCTCTTGTCCTCCTTGATCAGATACTCATCTGTCTTTAAGGACGCCCACGCTTCTGTAAGGTAAAAGCGGACCGGATCATATTCCTCCGCCTCATCGGAGACGACCAGGAGTCCGTTTAACTCCGGGCTATCCGCAAAAATTTCACATGTCTCATAAAACTCGTTCAGATCACACTCAAAAAGTTCCGGCATCAGCCGCTTTCTCGTCTCGGCATCCGGGATCAGAGTCTCATAAAGCGGGTCTCTGGCAAAACATTCTACCAGCATTTTCTGGAGCCGGGGCAGATCTTCTCTCTGTACCCGGTACAATATCTGGCTGTCCATAACTAAAAATCCAACACCTCTTTCGCTTTTTTTAACCCATCCGTCAGGGTATCCACGGCCTGGGTCATATATCTTATGTCATCGTCAAAGCAGGCAAGCTGCTCTTCCTCCATTTTTTTCAGTGCACAAAGCTCTTCCGTCACGTCATGTCCGCCCTCGGCGATCTTCTTTTTGAGACTCTTGACCTCTTTCGAGAGATCCACATGATGGACGATCCGTCCAGCTCCCCACTGCAGCCGGTCTTTTTCCTGGTTCAAGACATATTCCGTAAAATAGTGATATACTTCATCGTCAAACTGGAACGCATACTGATTGTTGTCCACCAGATACAAGGCGTCAAGAGCCCCTCTGACGTCCTTATTTTCCAGACTGCGCACTGCATCGCCGATATGGCGCAGATTGCTCTGGGCGGCCTCGTGGGGGAACAGGACCTCATCGTGCCAGTTGAGACGGACAAAATAGTCCTGGCATTTGCGGAACAAATACAGGAGCTGCCTCTGAAGCGCAGCGTTTCTATCATTCGCTTCTGTATCCGCTGCATTTTCGCCACGTTGAACAGTCGCACTTTCCGCTTCATCCGCCCCATCGGCCTCGGATTTTTCTTCTATATGAGATTCTTGACCACCTTTATGTATACAGCATGCAGCATCGGCATTCTTCACATCATTAATTTCTTTTACCTTCCGGTACACCTCATCCGCGATCTTCTTCGCCTCAGCCGTCCGCTCCAGCAGAACCCGGAGACTCTTCTCGTCCTCCCGTCCCGTAACCGGTCTGACGCTCTCCTGGAGCGCCTGGAGCGTTCTTCCAACATTCACCGGCGCAACTTTCACCCGGTCGAATGCCATGACAAGAAGTCCATACAGCTCATGGTGGAACCGGAACACATCCGCGTTGTAATACTCGTCGTTGTCAAACTGGGAGTGATAATGGGTCTCCATAAACTCCGCGCTGCTAAATTCATTCACCATGGACGGAATTCCTGAGATCGCAACGGAGAAATCATCTGACCACGTCTCGATCGGGCACTGGACCCCGAGACCTTCCGGGTAGACCTTTCTCGCGTCCACAGGAAACTCTTTCACAAATTCTGTCAGGAAGTCTTCATATTCGTAGGTGGACCGGATCGCGTCCCAGGGATTGTGGGCGTAGGCCGGGAGCTCGAAATTCAGGTCCGCGATGACCTTTCCCTGCCATTCCGGCCGGAGCTTAAATACCTGCTGCCATGCACCGGTAGACCAGTCATACTTGGAGTTCTCGATCCCCCATTCCTCCGCCGCCATACAGCAGAAAACGATGGTCTTCTCAGGTTTATATCCAATCTCTAAAAGCGTCCTGGCGATCCCAAACATCAGCGCGATAGCGCAGTTATCATCCTGAAATCCATCAAAATAAGAGTCATAATGGCCGCTGAGCAGGATCATGTCCTCCGACCTTCCGGGAATGGTTCCCCAGACATTATAGGATGGCATATTTTCCTTCACTACGGATTTCGCGTCAAACTGTACCGTGATCCGCGGTTTCTCCTTTAATGCCGCTTTCAGGATCTCCGCATCCTTTCTCGACATGGAAAACGCCGGGGCGTCCTTCGGTCCTGCGATATCCTGGGCATTTAACGCCTCACTGTCAATCTCTCCATAGCCGTTGTCCTGAACTGCGATCACCGCCGCCGCGCCCTTTAAGTGGGCCTGATACACCGGATAGTTGATCCACCACTCGTCTCTCTGGTTGATATCCACCATCACAAGGCATCCTGTCACATCCACGCCGTCATAGTCCGCTTCCTTTCCTCGTCCGGCATAGACAAGCGGATACTCTTTCCAGCCATCCGTTACAAACTCTGTCTGATAAGCGCCGAGCTGGATTTCATGTTTTTCTCCGTCTCGGTCCGTAAACCGCATGACCGCCTTCTCAAACTCCCAGGAATCCAGACAGATCTCATCTTTATGGATATCAGAGAGCCCGATCCGCTTCATCTCCTCTTTCAGGAATTCCCCAGTGCCAAATTCCGCCTTCGATCCCGCCGTGCGGTAGCCAAGGACCGGATTGCTCTTAAATTCCTCCATCTTCTTTGCGAGGCGGTAGGAATATCCGATATCCACTGCCTTTAAATATGTTTCTTCGATCTTCCTTCTGTCACTCTCCAAAGCTGTCAACCTCCTTATCCCACCTCTGCGGGCCTGTTCCCTGAGACCGGGAAGTATTACAAACTCCGCCGTATCCTGCTCACTGTTTTCCGTGATGCGGACACGCCGGAGTTTCATAATTTTTCTTTAGTTCTCTGCCTTATTCCCGGCTCCGCTCTCTTCCTCAGCGCCTGCTCTCTCATGAGTCGCATTGACCTCGACCTGAGTTGCCTGAACTGCCGCCTGAGCATCCGCATGTGCAGCAGCTTCCGGGTTCGGAACAGTACGCTTTGTGATCGGCATCTGGAGATTAACGCCAAATGGGTTTACAACCACTCCCTTTGCCTCTTTTACGAGGATGCTCGGGATCTTATCTGCGGTTACCGCGATCGCTTTGAACTGGTTCTTCGAGTTGAATTTTCCGAACTCAATGATGTCCGTAAAGATCGGCTGGTACGCATCACCGTTTTTCTGTTTTAATAACGGAACGCCCGCACCTTCCTGAAATGCGGTGATGTATGTTCCGCGGGTAAAGTCTGCAAGGATCTCCTCCTGCATCTCCTTTAACTCATCCGGCATCTTCTCGAATTTCTGTCTGCGAAGCTCCTGCATAAAGTACAGGGCAGTCAGATGAAGGCTCGGGTTCTCGATCCAGGTTTTCTTCTCTTCTTCCGGTGCACCCGGCTTATTCTGGCCCGGACGGTTCACAAGCTCCGAAAGCTGGATCCGGCACTCGCTCTCCATATACTGGTCTACCATCAGGCAGTTTACACCCATCGTGTAAAGGTTTCCATAAAAGTGAAGCATCTGGTTCGCGTCGACTTTCGCGATCTGTACCGGAATCTTCTCCTCGATGAGGCGCTTGCCCTCACGTCTGATATCTTCTTCCTTAAAATAGAGCAGAACTTCGTCATCGAATGTCTCTTTGTCGCATACCACATACGGCATTTTTGTGCACAGAGACATGATAACATAGATCTCCTTTGCGTTTCTTAACTGATTTAAAACCTGCTGTTTATCCATTTTTTCTTTCCCTTTCGGTATTCATGCTGCGGCTTTTGTCACCTTTTCCGGTGCATATCTCCCTCTGATGAATATTCTTTCCATAATTATTTTTCGTAAATGCGCAGCCATACTGAACAGTTACTTTTCATCCTTTTTGAGATCCGTCCCCGCTTTAATTGCAGCAGATGATCGGAATTCCCTTATATGCGTTCTCATACACCTGTGCTGCTACCTTCGGCGGCAGGTTGATGCATCCGTGGGAACCGTTTGTCTGGTAGATCGTTCCGCCGAACTTGCTTCTCCAGTCCGCGTCATGAAGTCCGATCCCACCGTTGAACGGCATCCAGTATTTTACAGGAGCCGCATAATCTTCTCCCTTTAATACACGGTCTTTCTGTTTATAATACAGCTCAAAGAGTCCCGGAGGTGTCGTGTAGTTCTTTGACACGTTTCCGGATACGAACGGGCTGTCGATGATCACTTTTCCATCTTTATAGAAATAGAGATGCTGTGTGGCAAGATCCACCTCGATATAAGTCTGTCCGAAATCATAACCATCGTGGGTCGCGCCGCGGCTCTCGTAGATCGGCTCGCGCTCCGTTGTCTGGCACGCTTTTACTGCCTCCACGAGGGCGTCTGTCTCGGCTGTCTGGTTGATCTTCCAGCCATATTTTCCGTATACAACAACATCCCGGCCGGATGTCGTCTTATACTTATGGTTTCCGTAAGTGTCATACTTATCCGCTAAAGACTTCACATATGCTACTGCCTTGTCACGGTCTACCTGGATCTCAGTGCCGTTCGTCCCAGTCACCCATTTTGCCAGTTCCAGACCATCCAGGGTCTCTCTGCTGGATCCAAACACATATGTAATCTGGATATCCTTGTATGCGTTTAATGTTGTGCAGAGCTGTACCAGGTTCGCGTCATCAGATTTTACGGTGATCTTTTTATAGCAATCCTCGTCTGCAAGCCGGATCTGTTTTTTCTGGCTTAAAAGTGCTGATTTAACGGCAGCCTTCATTTTATCCATATCCAGTTCGTTTCCCTGAACTTCTGGAACGATCGTAAAGGGTTTTCCTTCCTCGTAAGCAGAGATATACGCGTTGGAAGTCGGTGTTGCCGCCGTCACACAGTGCAGGTTTGCCAGCGCTGCGGCAAGCTTCCCGTCATCGAGAGTTGCCTCCACGGTCACTGTGTAGCTCTGGTCAGAGCCGGGCCCCGTCTTTCTTCCTGTGTCATTCTGCTCCTTTAAAATATCATCGACGCTGCCGGTAACGTTTAAGTGGTAACCGACATCGGTTCCCTTTAAGACTTCCAGGTTGCCGTCCGCGTCCTGTATTTTAATCTCGTAGTGTTCGTTGAAATAACCTTCCAGATATCCTTTCGCCTGCTGTGCCGTCTGCTTGGAGACATCCACCGCATTGATCGTAGTGCCGCGTACAAATTTTGCCGTATCGCTATCTGCCGCTGCCATCGCAGGAAACGCTGTTCCCACCACCAGCATGCCGATCACAGCGCCTGTCGGAAGAAGCATTCTTATTTTTTTCATGATTCCATCCTGCCTTTTTTATTTTCAGTTACCGGATTGCTCTCTTCTTGTTCGCCTCCGGCGCCCAAGAAACTCCGGGCATTGCCCTTATACCGCTTTTCATTCAAAAGCGTTTATGCTGGCAAGCTTGCAGCACGCTTTCGACTGCAGATCGGCACAATCCAACTGTCATTCTCTATTTTATCCAACGCACTACATAGTGTCAAGGTGATTATTTCTTGCTTTTTCCTTGATTTTCTGCGGCAAATGTGCGGCTTTTCATAAAAAGTGTCACCATGCAGATCGGTCGATCAAAAACGGCACACACCCGCCATTTACCTGACAGGCCTGTGCCGTTTTCATGCTAAGCTTTCATTTTTATCCTGCTATTTCTCGATAATGCTCTCTACATCATCCATGCCCGCGCAGAGCAGCGCAAGCAGCAATGTCTGCTGGCAGCCCTTATATGCACCCTCAACCTTAAACTGCTCGGAAAGCATATGCGCGTGGATATCATAATCCGCGCCCATGCCGAGGCACACTGCCGGGAGTCCTGCTTCGAGAGCACGGTTGCAGTTTGTGGAGCCACCGTTTCCAAGCTTCGGCTCCTCGCATCCAAGATACTCTGCCGCCGCCATGGCGCCCTCTACGATCGGCGCATGGGCATCCTGATGGCCGGCATTGACATCACAGATATGTTTTACATCGTATGTGATCGTATCCATGCCCCAGCGCTCTGTCTCCTCCTTGCATGCCTCATCGATGGCATCGAAGATCTTCTTGCGGAGCTTCTCAAGCTCTTCCTGAGAGTTCGAACGGAAGTTGAAGCGGATCTGTGCCACCGGAACGATCGCATGGACAGCCTCGAAGCTTCCCGCCTGCATGGTGGTCACCGCAAATGTAGTCATCGGCTCCTTCGGAACCTGGATCTCAGAGATCTTCGCGATCGCACGTCCTGCCGCATGGATCGGGTTTGCTACCTTTGCGAAGGCTCCGCAGGCATGTCCGCCGATGCCGTGGAAGTTGATCTCGTATGTCTGGATTCCGGTCGCCTCATAGGTGATCTCCTGAAATCCCGGGCCGTCAACGGAAATGCTGGCATCCAGCTCCGGATGGTGGTTTACATAATACTGCATTCCTTTTAACGCGCCGGTTCCTTCCTCCTGAACCGTTCCGACAAACTGAATATCGCCCTTTGTCTCAATTCCTGCCGCATTTAAAGCGCGGATCGTAGACAGGACGGTCGCACATCCTCTCGTATCATCCACGATTCCCGGGCATTTGATAAAGCCGTCCTCACGGACGATCTCAAGCTTTGTATCAAGCGGGAATACCGTGTCCATATGTCCCTCTACAAGAACCGTCTTTCCGCCACCGGTACCTTTTCGGATTCCGATGCAGTTGCCGTACTCGTCGATATGGCAGTCTGTAAGACCTTCCTCCTTAAACATCTCAAGAAGTCTCGCTGCTTTTTTCTGCTCATGGTTCGTCGGTGCCGGGATCAGGGTAAGCTCGATCTGTCTGTTGATGATCTCGTTCTGGTCATCTTCCATAAACTGAAGGGCTTTCTGAACCTTTGCATCCTTTGTCAGTGTGTCGAATTTCTTCTGAATCTTCTCGGAAACCTTATATTCCATCTGTCATTCCTCCGTTTTTCAATACTGAGTAACAGAAGCGGTCATCTCAGGCTGCCTCCTGTCCGATATTTTACCACAAAAAAGATATTTTGTGTATTTTTTATACGAACAAAAGTTTTTATGCCGCGAACACGTCGTTACAGTACACGGGCACTCCATGCCCGCGCACTGTAACAGGATTTTGCCGATGCTTCGCATTCCGAATCGGCAAAATCCACTACCACCACTGTATTGTACGGAATTTTCAGTTCAGAAAATTCCTACCCGTGTACAGTAACAACACGTCACTGACATTGCCCGTGTACAGCAACGCGAACACTTCAGAAAAAGAAGAGACCTGCCCGTGGCTTTCTTCCACTTTGGCAGGTCTGAATCTATGTATATGCTTTTACAGACGGATCACCATCTCATCTAACGGCATTCTGTCGGTGTGAAGTCTTGACGGATGCGCCGTCTCTGCCGGATATCCGAGCGGAAGCATCGCAGTCGCAACAAGTCCCTTCATCTCCGGGAACAGCTCATGAAGCTTCTCCTGGCTGAACATGCCGACATAGCAGGTTCCAAGACCGAGATCTGCCGCCTGAAGCATCATCTGTGTCGCCGCGATCGTCGCATCGATCTCCCCGTGGTTCTTCATATCTCCCTCACGGTTCCAGGCCTTCGCCGGATCATACGCGACAACAAGGATCACCGGTGCATGGAACTTGCATGCGGTGCACTCCTCTGCTTTCTCCAATGCCTCTCTGCTCTGCATCACAAGAATGCGCTGCGGCTGGAGATTGTGAGCCGTCGGTGCATTGTGACCTGCCTCCAGCACCTTTTCCAGCTTTTCTGCCTCCACCGGGCGATCTGCATATTTTCTAAGAGAATATCTTTCTGCGCATAATTTTTCGAAATCCATAATTGCCTCCTGTTTTGCGGTATTTCAAATATCAGCTCAGTGAAATAAAACGTCCCTGATGAAAACGCCTGCCTGATACCGCATATTTTGCGCTCATTATAGCCCACATCCGGTATTTTTTCAAATCAAATTTATATTATGAGATTTTTTCCTGTTTTTTCAACAGCTTCTTATACGTCATATCCATCCCGATCGCCCCAAGCGGTGCCGTGATCAGGATTGCAAGGACCGCTACTGACAACACGATCTGACCGCAGGCAAGTCCCATTGCCATCGGAACAGAACCGATCGCCGCCTGCACCGTCGCTTTCGGCAGATACGCGATCACCGTAAATACCCGTTCCTTCTTATCCAATGCCGTTCCCGTCATGCACACAAGAACACCGACAGCACGGAACATCAACGCCAGCAGGATCATGACAATCGCCGCGGCTCCGGCCATCGCCGTATACCGGATATCAACCGCTGCACCGACCAGTACAAATAAGACAACTTCCGCCGCGATCCAGAGCTTTCCGAATTTCTCCGAGAGTCTTCCTGAGACAGATTTCGGGCATTTGATCTTCAGAACGCATGCCATGCTGACTACGGCCAACAGACCGGACACTGATACATAAGCCTTCACCCATGTCTCCACAGCCATCAGAAGGAAGGAAACTCCAAGAACGATCATGACCTTCATACTGTTTCTCACATAATGTGCTTTCGCATAGGCGGTCTCAAAAAAGAGGCTCAAAAGATATCCAACGACCGCGCCCAGCAGGATTCCAAGCACAATGGACACCGGGATATTTAAAAACTGCTTCATATCCGCCGTACCGCCCTGGGCCATCCCGGAAAATGTGGAAAACAGCACGATTACAAAAATATCATCGCAGGACGCTCCCGCTAAGATCATCTGTGGAATACTCTTTTTCGTTCCATATCCGCTTTCCATGAGCTGTACCATCCTCGGCACTACGACCGCCGGAGACACTGCCGCCAGGACCGCGCCCATGACTGCCGCCTCAATTCTCGTTATCCCCAGGATCATCGGCGCACAGAGCAGATATCCACAAATCTCAAAGCTTGCCGGTACAAACGACATCATGACTGCCGGACGGCCTACTTTTTTCAGATCCGCAAGATTTAAAGAAAGCCCTGCTTTCAATAAAATAATAATAAGAGCCATCTGCCGGAGTTCCGATGAGATCGACAGGATCTTGTCATCCAGAAGACCTAAAACATGCGGTCCCAGAATAATTCCCGTGAACAGCATACCAATAATACGCGGCAGCCGCAGCCTCCCGCAGATTGCTGCGGCGGAAAGTCCCACTAAAAATATTAACGCAAGAGAGGTCAACATAATTACAGGATCTCCCCATATCGTCCCAGAAAGCTCCTCATTCTCTCATTATCGGATGCAAACACCTTCTCCGGCGTTCCCTCCTCGACGATCACGCCGCCCTCCATGAAGATCACGCGGTGGGAAATATCCCTTGCAAACGCCATCTCATGGGTAACGATCACCATGGCGATATTCAGATCCGCCAGAGAACGGATCACCTTTAACACCTCGGCTGTCAGCTCCGGGTCCAGAGCTGATGTGGGTTCATCGAAGAACAGGATCTTCGGGTTCAGCGCCAGAGCTCTCGCGATCGCCACACGCTGGCACTGTCCTCCGGATAACTGGCAGGGATAATAGTCTTCCTTGTCCGCCAGTCCCATCTTCTTTAACAGCTCTCTCGCTTCCTGATATACCGTCTCCTTGTCTCGCTTCTGCACATGGATCGGCGCGTCAACGATATTCTTCAGCACAGAATAATGCGGGAAAAGATTAAAATTCTGGAACACGAGACCATACTGGCTCCGGATCTCCTTCATGTCCTTCTTATCCGCATAGACCACATGTCCGTCCTTGTCCGTCCATGCCGCTTTTTTCCCAAGATATACGATCTCGCCGCCATCCATCTTCTCAAGCATTGTCGCGCACCTGAGCAGCGTTGATTTCCCGGATCCGGACGGTCCGATGATGGATACGATCTCGCCCTCGCCGATGCTGATGGAGATATCCTTCAGCACAGACAGGTTCTCAAATGATTTTTCTACATGATTTAACTCTAACAGATTCATGATCCACAGACCTCCAGTCCTACCGGTAATAATCCAGCTTTTTCTCGATCCACTCCATAACGACAGCCACGATGAGGTTGAACACATAGTAGAAAATTCCGGCTGCGACAAACGGGATCATATTTGTCTGGGATGCTGCCAGGGCTTTCGCGATCGTGAACATCTCAGCGACACTCAGGGTGAATGACAGGGACGTATCCTTTACAAGTGTGATCACCTCATTTGTGATCGACGGCAAAATGCGCTTGATGACCTGAGGCAGAATGATCTTGAAAAAGGTCTGAGCTTTCGTGTAGCCAAGGATCTGTGCCGCCTCATACTGGCCGATCGGCATCGACTGAATGCCGCTGCGGTAGATTTCTGCAAAATATGCCGCGTAGTTGATCACAAAGCCGATAAAGGTCGCTGTCAGGCGGTAACCGCTGCCGACTTTAATATGAAACAGATAGTATGGTCCGAAATAAACGACCATCAGCTGCAGCATTAACGGAGTTCCGCGCATGATAGAGATGTAAAATTTTACGATCATGCTGATCACGCGATTTTTCGATAAGCGTCCGAACGCCACAATAAGTCCAAGTGGAAGAGAAAACAGCAGCGTGATCACGAAGATCTGCGTACTGATCAGCATACCACCGGCGAGCTGTGCGACCATCTGCCCGATTGTCATTTTACCCATACGATCTTTACCTGCTTTCCTTCATATTCAAGTCGAACGTCCGTGAGACTTGGCGCGTGATTCTGGTCAGCAAAGCTGACATATTCCATACAGAATCACTGCGCATCCTCGCGGAGCGTTTATCTCAGTCAGAGACCTGACTCCCACTGAGACAAATTTGCTATTATTCACCATCTAAAGAGGTGGGAGTCTTCTCGACTGAGATAAATAACACAAATTACGGGAACTGTTTTCCGGTTCCCGTAATCAAAATTCTTTTACTATTTTAGCCGATATGGGAATGTCTGTCAAACAGCATTTCCGTATCCCGCAAGATTTCTACAGCTCCGACACGCGCTTACTTTCCGATCGTCGTAACGTCCTCGCCGAACCATTCATCAGAGATCTTCGCTAATGTGCCGTCGGCAGCCATCTCCTCTAACGCTCCCTGTACTTTATCTCTTAACTCTGTGTTGCCCTTCTTAAAGCCAATGCCATATTCTTCCTCAGAGAGGGAATCGTCAAGGATCTTAAAGTCCGCGTTTCTCTGCTTGATCTGGTAGCCTGCAACGATCACGTCCATTGCGACTGCGTCAACCGCGCCCTGTTCGAGATCCATAAATGCGGTGTTATAATCCGGTGTCGTTAAAAGCTGGCCGAATGTATTTGCAAGATCCTGATTTTCCTTCAACGCAGCCTCCGCTGAGGAATCGGCCTGTACTTCCACGACTTTTCCCGCAAGGTCAGCCTGACTCTTGATATCGGAATCGTTCGCTACAACGAATACCTGCTTGTTTGCCATATACGGTGTAGTCCAGGTATAATCATCCTCGCGGCCTGTGATCGTAAATCCGTTCCAGATACAGTCGATGTTGCCGGATTCAAGCTCCATATCCTTGGAGTCCCAGGCAACCGGCTGTGCCTTGTATTCGAGACCGAGACGGCTTGCGACTTCTTTCGCAAGATCAAGGTCAAAACCTGTGTATTCGCCGTTGTCACCAACAAATCCCATTGGCGGGAAATCCTGATCGAAGCCGACGATCAGTGTGCCTCCTGCTGCTTCTGCCGTCTCCGCAGTTGTCGTACCTGCTGTTGTTGTCTCCTCTTTTTTCTCGGCAGTTGTCTCTGCTGCTGTTGTCTCTGTCTTTGCTCCGCCGCATGCTGCGAGGGAAAGTACCATTGCGGATGCCATAACTGCACTTAATAATCTCTTTTTCATCATTATTTCCTCCTCTTATCTGTCCGTGATCCGGCTGCCCGGACCAGCTTTTTGTCATATCCGAAAACCGGCCGCATTTTTCTGTCCGGTTTCACCTCTCTGTTTTCATCGTGCTATCATGTTACCATACTAAAGTGTTTTTGTAAAGCTCTTTTTAATGAATTTTTCCAAAAAATGCGGTATAATCTTTTTTATGCAGAAGAAACTATATCCGTATTTATCTCAGGCGAAAAGACTCCCGCCTCTTTCAGGTGGTGAGTAACAGCAAATTTGTCTCCGTGGGAGTCAGGTCTCCGAATGAGATAAACGCGCTGCGAATTTACTATTTTTAAGGAGGTTCCTGTCTTATGTGTACAGCAGCAACTTACAAGACAAAGGGCTTTTATTTTGGAAGGACCTTAGACTACGAATTTTCCTACGGCGAGGAGATCACGATCACTCCCCGCAATTACCCGATCCCGTTCCGCCATATGGGTACGCTTACATCCCACTATGCCATCATCGGCATGGCGCACATTGCAGACAATTATCCTCTGTATTATGATGCCATGAACGAAAAGGGACTCGGCATGGCAGGACTCAACTTTGTCGGAAACGCCGCCTATGCAGAGCCGGTGGATGGAATGCAGAATGTTGCCCAGTTTGAATTTATCCCCTGGATCTTAAGCCGGTGCGCAACCATTCCGGAGGTCCGCGAAGCACTTGCCCGTATGAATCTTGTCGGAACACCTTTTAGTCCGCAGATGCCTGCCGCAAGTCTCCACTGGATCATTGCCGATAAAAACGAGGCGATCGTTGTGGAATCCATGGCCGACGGACTCCATGTCCATGATGATCCTGCCGGTGTTCTCACAAACAATCCGCCCTTCGATCTGCAGATGTTCCATTTAAATAACTATCTCGGGCTTTCCCCGCGCCAGCCGGAAAATCATTTTTCTCCGGAGCTTCCGCTTGCCACCTACAGCCGCGGCATGGGCGCTCTCGGTCTTCCGGGGGATCTCTCTTCCCAGTCCCGCTTTGCCCGCGTGGCATTCACCCGCGCGAACTCGATCTCCGGTGACAGCGAAGAAGAAAGCGTCAGCCAGTTCTTCCATATCTTAGGCTCTGTGGACCAGCAGCGCGGCTGCTGTGAGGTTGCAGAAGGAAAATATGAGATCACGATCTACACCTCCTGCTGCAGTGCCGAGACCGGAACCTACTACTATACGACCTACGAAAACCACCAGATCACCGCGGTGGATATGAAAAAAGAGGCGCTTGATTCCGATTCCCTGATCCGCTACCCGATGATCCTAAAAGGCGAGATCCGGAGACAGAATTGACGGAAACGTCTGAACGGTTCCGTTACAATAAATTCAAAATATATTTTCAGGAGGAATTTCCCATGAATCCCTATGCTCTTATCGATCTGCACTGCGACACGCTCACAGACTGTACCCATAAGGGGCTGACCCCGGACACGCTTGATGATCCGGACCGTGTGCTCTCCCTGAACGCGATCCCGTCTGACGTTCACTGGGCACAGTTTTATGCCATCTTCATCCCGGATCAGCACCGCGGACAGGCCGCCATCGATTACTACGAAACAAACCGTGACAATTTTAACCGCCAGATGGAAAAATTCCATGACCGCATCTCCCCCTGCCGTTCCGCTTCCGATATGCAGGCTGCATGGGAGGCAGGAAAGACGGCCGCTTTTCTGACCATCGAGGGCGGAGCAGCTCTCGCCGGTGATATCACCCGCGTAAAAAAACTGGCAGATGACGGAGTCCGCTGCATGACACTTACCTGGAACGGCGAAAATGAGCTCGGTTCCGGCCACGCCACCACTCACGGAATGACAGATTTCGGACGGCAGGCAGTCCATGAAATGGAAGACCGCGGGATCCTCGTTGATGTCTCCCATTTAAACGACACCGGCTACGCCGACCTCTTTGAGACCGCCCGCCGTCCGTTCGTTGCGACCCACTCCAACGCGCGCGCCATCTGTTCCCACAAGCGGAACCTGACGGATGATATGATCCGCGAGATGGTCCGCCGGAACTGCCTCATTGGTCTGAACTACTGCAAGAGTTTCATTACCGATGGAGGCATCGGCGATTCTCCCGACGACCTCTACCGCCACATCGAGCACTTTTTCAGCCTCGGTGCCTATGAAAACATCGCCCTCGGCTCCGACTTCGACGGTGCGACACTTCCTACATACCTGAACACTCCGGCAAAGGCTGCTGATCTCTACGAATATTTCCTGGAAAAGGGAATGTCAAAGGATCTGGCAGAGGGAATCATGTTCCGGAACGCAGAAGAATTTTTCAGAAAAAATCTGTAATTTGCATCCGTCTGCCCGCAAATGCGCATCATCGGCACGTTAATGCCTTTTGTGTAGCAGGGAATTCCCCGAAACTTCCTGTTACACAAAAAGGGCGTGTGAAAAATGAAGCTTTATTCTTCACACGCCCTTCGCGTCCGATCCTGTTTTGTTTCAGGATCATTTTTTTAATTTTTTCAAGACTCCCTCAATTCCGCCTTCTACCAGAATGCAGGCATCCGAAAAGCAGTCCAGATCCTTTGCCTTCATCCCATTGCTGACCCAGTCCAGAAACAGACCGACAAACACTCTGGAATACGCCCTGCTGATAAAGTTCTGCTTCTCAACCGACATATTCGCGATTCCCGGATTGCTGTGCAGAAGATCTGTCTCCGGATATCATATAGCTCTACGATCTCCCGCACGGTAATATCATCGATCGCCTTCTTTGCCAATAACGTCGTCAACGCCGTCGAAATATCTACCTTTGTCCGATCCTTCATTGCTTTTTCTCCCCCCAGTAATGCGAAAAATTCATTCCGGACCGACTCCGTCGATGGAATCTGTCAGAAAAAAGACCGTCCTATTTCACATAATGGATCCTGCTCTGATCGAACCGATCCTGCTGGGTCCGCTCCTCATCCGGGTAACCGAGAGCAAAGATGCCGAAGGCCCGCTGTCCCGCCGGGATCCCGACGATCTTCTCTACATCCTTCATCCGGTCCTCTCTCGGAGCTACGCCGAGCCATACGCCGCCAAGTCCGATCTCATCCGCTGCAAGCCACAGGTTTTCCATCATGATGCTCATATCGATCTGTGCAAATTCCGGCAGATCGCATTCCTCACGGTATGCAGTCACGATCGCCACCGGTGCTTTTCCTGCCGGGGCGGAGAACGGGCTGGACTCTCCGAGCTGTTTTAAGACTTCACAATTTTCTACTACATAAAACTCCCACGGCTGCTGATTCTTCGCGGACGGCGCTGCCATCGCTGCCTCCAGAATATAGCCGATATCTTCATTTGATACAGCCTCATCTTTAAATTTACGAATACTTACACGGTGAAATAAATCTGCCATTTTTAAACCCCATTTTCTTTCTTGATATATTATAATTCTCAAAAACTTTGCTATTCCCGGACAGCTAAACTGAAGACCGTTATAGCCAGCTATTTTCCGGAAAAAATCCCATATTTATATTTTTTACTGCAATTTCTTGATCTCCAGAGGGAAACTTACATCCTCGGAATCCATATATACAACGCCAATCTTCGCTCCGCTGTCTCCGCCCAGAGCATCCTCATCCATCGGACAGCCATCCTTCATGAAACCCATCTCAGTTCCATCTGCTGTCACCATCATAAACGTGCTCATCGCATTGGCCGTCGTCGTTCCCTCTGCGTATGCGATCGTCCAGTCATCATCTCCCGGTGCCGCGATCACCATATTGACTTTCTCCAGATCCATATTGTCATGGATCTCGACACCGATATATCCAATCACAACAAGACTGTCATCCGCGATCTCGGTCTCCACGTCACCAATATTCCCGGTCGTGATCACATATTCTCCACCGTCATCTGCTTTGAGCGTAAACGTTCCTTTTTCGTCATTTGTCCCCGTCACGATTCCCTGAAGCAGGTGATAATCCGCAAGCCTCTCATCGTCCTGCGCCGCTGTTCCACTGGTTTCAGAAGACTCACTCTCCGCCATCCCTGTTCCGGTTGACTCAGCCACTGTCTCTGCTGCCGCAGTTGTCTCCGCCGGTTCTGCCTTCTGGCATCCGGCCGCCAAAGCTGCGCTCATTGCTACTGCTGTCATGTACAAATACGTCTTTCTCATAGCTGTCTCCTCTCTGTAAGCCGCATTTCATTATAGCATATTTCTTATATCTTATCAATCAGACTGCTGACGCACATCAGCCTTTCTGTGCCAATATCATACCACATCCGGACAGCGGAAAATCCTAAATTTCTGTTAAATTTATCTTACCTCCTGACATACACCAGCTGATAAGCGGCAAGTCATAAGAAACCCTCCGGTTACCGCATTTTGCGATTCCCGGAGGGTTCCTCATTCTCAATTTGGCAGGGTTTTCTCTATTTTCTCATAAACTCCCCATGTGCCCTCTTCTCGAGAAACGCCGTCGTCGCCTCCAGCTGAGAACGACTCTGCCCCCCTCACAGGATGCCGGGTTCATTCCTTCCATGCCTACGAAAAGTACGGAAACGTCCGTGAGGCCGCAGAGAGCCTCGGAATGACACCGTCAACGTTCGTCCGGAAGAGACAGAAATATACGAAAAATGTGGATTGATAGATGGGAAGCACAATGTTTATCTGGCTTTGAGCCAACAGATGTGATATATTGATGATATCTGAACAAAGGTAGCATGTACATGTGGACTGTCACTGACAGCCCTCAAACCAATGATTCTGAAAGGGGTATCACTATGAAAAAAATCGGCGCGATTACTGTCGGCCAGTCTCCCAGAGTTGACCTGATTCCTGAGATCCAGCCCATCCTCGGAGACTCGGTTGAGATCATTCAGGCAGGAGCACTGGACGGACTTTCAAAGGAAGAGATTGCAAAGTTTGTTCCACGTCCCGGTGAAAATGTCCTTGTGTCGAGACTCACAGACGGAACCTCAGTGACATTCGGGGAATCCTACATTCTTCCCCGCCTGCAGCTTTGCATTGACGATCTCGAACAGCAGGGTGTTTCCCTGATCCTTTTCCTCTGCACCGGAGAATTTCCGGCTGAATTTCGCTCCAATGTCCCCCTTATCTTCCCTGACCATATCTTAAAGGGACTGATCCCGGCCATCGGCGTGAAAAATCTGTCTGTCATCATTCCTACAAAGGAGCAGGAGGCACAGATGCCCGGAAAATGGAAAGACTGCTGTGACTCTCTCCACGTGACCTCTGTATCCCCATACGGTGATCCTCTCGCTGTTTTTGCAGCATCAAAGGAGATCCCCGCTGATACAGATCTGATCCTTTTAGACTGCATCGGATACACCATCGAAATGAAGGAACGCATCCAGGCTCTGACCCAAAAACCAGTCCTTCTTTCCCGTACACTCGTAGCACGGGTGATTCGTGAATTAGTCTAATGTTTTTCCCCTGGCAGTTTTTCTCACTTCATTTTCCAAGGGATTTTCAGCATCTCCTGTTTCCAATACTGTTCCGGTTATCGGGCCAAAACAGCCGAATATCCTGGCATCTCAAGGCGCTGCCTGCAATATAAGATCAAAGAGTACCATATCTCATCGCAATGTCACTATGATGAAAGCTGAATCTTTCATAAGAGTCCCAGAAATAAAGAAGTGCCTGTCCTTCTCCGGAAAATTTCCGGTAAAGGACAGGCATTCTTATATGGTCACATAATTTCTAATTCACTGCGGTTCGTTCACTGCCAATATTCTTATCTCTCCCCGGCGCGGTACTTCGCCAACAGGCGGTTGATCCTTCCTGTCGGGTTTAAGAGATCGCTCAAGGACGCGTCGTGGTTCAAGTTGTCGATGATAAGAGCAATGTACTTACTCATGTCAACATTGATATAGTACGGTTTTGAGAGCAGCTCCGGTGTCTGGTAAACAAGGTTCGTCGTCAGGACGCGGTCGATGATGCCATTCTCGTAGTACTCATCAAATTTCTTTAATCCGCCTGTAAAGAGACCGAATGTCGTGCAGATGAAGACCTTTCTTGCCTTCATTCTCTTTAACTCTTTTGCGGTGTCGAGCATGCTCTCGCCGGAGGAGATCATATCGTCAACGATGATCACGTCCTTGCCCTCCACGCTTGCGCCGAGGAACTCATGGGCAACGATCGGGTTGCGGCCGTTGATGATCTTTGTGTAATCACGTCTCTTGTAGAACATACCGAGATCCAGTCCGAGAACATTTGCGAAGAAGACTGCGCGTCCCATACCGCCTTCATCCGGGCTGATGACCATCATGTGGTCACTGTCGATCTCAAGCTCCTTCTCGTTCTTTAACAGGTATTTGATAAACTGGTAGATCGGCTGTACCGTCTCAAAGCCCTTTAACGGGATCGCATTCTGGACGCGCGGATCATGCGCATCGAACGTAATGATGTTCTCAACGCCCATGTCAACAAGCTCGCGGAGCGCCATCGCGCAGTCTAAGGACTCACGACCCGTTCTCTTGTGCTGGCGGCTCTCATAGAGGAACGGCATGATCACATTGATCCTTCTGCCCTTTCCGCCTACGGCTGCGATCACGCGCTTTAAGTCCTGATAGTGGTCATCCGGAGACATGTGGTTCTTTAAGCCGTTCATCGTGTATGTCATATTATAATTGCAGACATCTACCATAATATAGAGGTCATCACCGCGGACAGACTCTGTCAGCTCTCCCTTTGCCTCACCAGAGCCGAAACGCGGAGTCTTTGCGCCGATAATATAGGAATCTTTCTGGTATCCAGCAAAAGCGATCGTGGTCTTATGCTCGCTCTCTCTTTCTTTTCTCCACTCGACCAGCCAGGCATCTACCTTTTTACCCAGATCCTCACAGCTTTTCAGCGGAATCAGACCTAAAGGTCCAACCGGTATTGTCTCAATCTGCTTTTCTTCGTACAGCATTCCTGTTCCTCCCTGTTTTTTCTACTCATTATTTGATATTTTTATCCGCCGCTCTCCGGGCTGCCTGTTCTTCACGGTATTTACCCGGTTCCCCATTTTTGCAGCGTACATACATTTCATTTATAGCACCATCCACCCGCCCCGTCAACCGGATTTCCGGCCGTCTCCGACAGGATTTTCCTTTTTTCTACGACCATCCGGCACATTTTTATTATCCTCTGCGCATAAATCCTCTGCGCACGAGACGGAGATCATCCCCGATCAATGGTATGATCTTATACCGGCTCATGATCCTTGATGTCACGCGCTCCGTGAACGCGTCCTGAAGCTCGCCAAGTGTCAGGTTTGTGGAGATGATCGTTCCCTTATTTCGGTTCAGCCGCTCATTAACACAGTAAAACATCTGGGATGCCGTGAATGTATTGATCAATTCAGTTCCAAGGTCGTCGATGATCAGAAGGTCACAATCCAGAATATAGGACGCCCGGTCCTTCGCCTCATCGTCATCGCCTCCACTGAAACGGCTTCCTGCCAGAATGTCGAACATATCCGTTGCCGTGAGATAGACCACAGAAAAATATCTTCGGATCAGCTCCCGCGCGATACAGTTGCTCAGGAATGTCTTTCCACAGCCCGTATTTCCGGTGAACAGGATACTTCCTTTCTCATTTTTGAAGTTTTCCACATATTCCTTACATTCCCTGATCACCCTGGACATATAGTCGTAGACGGTCATTCCTGTTTTTTCGTCCACATGATTTCTGTCATAGTATGCCATGGAAAGTGTGTCGAAATTCTCCCGTTCCAGAACTTCGCGGATATTCGACTGGTCGTACAGGATCTCGATCTCCATGTGCTTGAAGCAGTGGCATTTTTTTCCGTCCGTGTATCCCGTATCCTTACAGTCCGGGCAGACGTACTGGAGCTCCAGGTAGTTTGCTGGGTATCCGTTCTGTTTTAAGTAGACCGCTTTCTGCTCTTTTAAAAATTCCGCGTCTTTTTTCAACTGATCCGCCGCCGCACGGTCACCGGCAAGAATCTTTCTCGCCGCCTGAGCCATAGTCGCCGCGATCTCGTCGGACAGCGCCTCTACCTGCGGGACTTTCTCGTACACTTCCGCGATCCGCTTATCCTGCTCGCGCTTGTCCTGAAACTGTCTCTGATTGTAGACACGCATGATCGCGTCGTACTGGGAATTACTGAGTGCCATCCGCACTGCCTCCTTTTTTCCTGCATTTTTTACGAGTTTCCATTCAGAGAACTTATTCCCCGTACACAGTAACTCTTGCGGTCCATGCATCAAGGTGCGGACCGACTGACCGTTATTTTCTGTTCTTTATGTCATCCCAGACATAATCATCGTAATTGTAGGACCGCTGTTCAAAGTTGTTGAACCGGTTTGTCGATGTGTTCCGGGTCTGTCTCGATGCCGCGCCGGATTTTTTCGCCTGTTTCTCCTGACGAAGTTTATCTAAGGCCTCAACGTCCTGTAAGGTCCGCACGCCGTTTTCCTTCCAGCCTGTGAGGATCTTGTCGGCATATGGGAAGCTCGCCGCTCCCGTGGCTGTGAGCGTCCTGTTGCATGCCTCCGTGACGATCATGGAATCGAAACCGAATTCCTTAAACCAGCGGCGTATAAATTCCTGTTCTGCTGTTCCGGGAATCCTTCCCATGATGCCGAATGCTTTCTTAACCGCAGACATATCTTTTGAGTATCTTATAGAGTATTCTCGCGCCTCATCCTTAGTATGAATTCCTTCCTCATACCATTTTAAAGCTACTTTCTCTATGTAGCGAATGCTCGTGTGGCCGCCTTCAGCACAGTATTCCGCGAGATATTCGAGAAGCTCGCATGACATGTGCAGCACGTCGTAAAAGTAGGCAAATTTCTCACATTCGATCGCGCTGAATGTCTTTCCGAGATACTGCTGAACCGCGTAGAGAAGCGCGGAGAATTCCTCATCGGAGGAAAGGCGTTTCATACGGTCGTAACTGTTTCCTGCATCCGGGATCGCAGGTTTTTCCATGGACGGCACATCCTGGGATGCCCCTTCGTCCATCGGAACCTCCGCCCCTGATTTCTGTCCGTTCATTTCTCCCCGTCCGGGCGCAGATCCCGCATTCTGACGGTTTTCTGCGAACCTCGCGCCTGAATTTTCTGTCTCTTCCGCCATCTCCCGCGTCACCGCAGTCTCCTGCTCTTCCACGAATTCTCTTTCCGGTGCGAGAACACCCGCACGCTCCCAGTAGGCCAGAGCGCGGCGGACATCCGCCTCTGTGTGGTTCAGCGCATCCGCGATATCCGGGATCTCCACGTTCTCACCTTCATGGCGCAGAAGATACAGATACACTTTTACATATTCTCCGCTGGCTGTCCCCATGTATTCGTCAATAAATGTATTGGAAACGGCGGTCACTGCCGCATTTATGTTGTTTTTGTAGCCTAAACCCATTCTTTTTTCACCCTTTATGTTCACGTTCCATTTCAAATCTGCCTGATATATCCGCCTTCTGCCCTATCGGTCGTTCTCTCCATCGGCCACTTACGTCTCACATTTTCAGTTTTCCGGGCAGCACCGCACTTTCCGGCACACTCGTTATCTCTTCTCATCTTGAAATATCATAACATACCCCCACAAAAAATGAAATAGCCGGAATTATCCACTGCGCTGATTGTGGATAATGTGGATAACGTGGATAAATGCGTTACATAATTATCAATGAAACTCGAAAAATTCCCGTTTTTCCTTATTTTTCCCTACTTTCCGGCATTTTCAAATTTACAGTTATGTAAATCAAAAAATCCACAGGGTATTCAACAGGATTCTGTTGAAAACTCTGTGGATAATGTGGATAACTTACTGTCCAAGGAGCTTTTCGCCCACTTTTACAATATCTCCGGCCCCCATAGTTATCAACAGGTCGCCGTTGACACAATTTTCAAGAAGAAATGTCTCGATCGCATCGAAACTCGGGAAATAGTGGGTATCCGTCCCCAGCGCAGCGATCTTTTCCGCCAATGTCCCGGAGCTGATTCCCAGATTATCCGTCTCCCGAGCTGCATAGATGTCCGCGAGAACAACATGGTCCGCTGTGGATAACGCCTTCGCAAAGTCCTCCATCAGCGCCTTGGTTCTCGTATATGTATGCGGCTGGAAGACGCACCAGATCTCACGGTGTGGGTAATTTTTCGCCGCTGCCAGAGTTGCCGCGATCTCCTGCGGATGATGCGCGTAATCATCGATGATGGTCACACCGCCGATCTCGCCCTTTTTCTCGAATCTGCGGTGAGTACCTGTAAATCTAAGAAGTCCGTTCTTGATTCCATCTCCGCGGATTCCCAGCTCATGAGCCGCCGCGATGGCCGCCAGGGAATTGTATACATTGTGGATTCCCGGAACGCCCAGTGTAATTGTATCAATTGCTTTTCCGTCTTCTAAAAGTATGTATGTCGCGCAAGCGTTCTCGTTGAATGTCACGTCCGCGGCACTGTAGTGGCTCTTTGCCGGATCACTTCCGACGGTGATCACCTTGATCGGAAGTCCGTCGCAGATCTCCTTATAGTCGTGGATATCGCTGTTGATGATCAGGATGCCGTTTTCCGGAAGAAGCTCCGCAAATTTGCGGAAAGAATGGCGGATATCTTCGATGTCTTTGAAGAAATCGAGGTGATCTGCTTCTATATTTAATATGATCTCCATGTTCGGGAAGAAGGACAGGAAGCTGTTTGTATACTCACAGGCCTCTGTCACGAAGAGCTCCGGACCGCCGACACGGATGTTGCCGCCGATAGAGTCCAGCATTCCGCCGACAGAGATCGTCGGGTTCTTCTTCTCGTCCATAAGGATCTCCGTCAGCATGGAGGTCGTCGTTGTCTTTCCGTGGGTACCGGATACGGCGATGGATTTCTCATAGTTTTTCATGAGCTGTCCGAGAAGCTCTGCTCTGGAAAGGATCGGCAGATTCTTCGCCGCTGCCGCCGCGTACTCCGGGTTATCCGGGTGGACTGCCGCTGTATATACAACAGCGTCGATATCGTCAGTAATGTTCTCCGCCCGCTGCCCGTAGACGACCTTTGCGCCGTGGGCGGTGAGCTTATCGGTGAGCTCGGATTCATGGGCATCGGAGCCGCTTACTGTGAATCCTCTCTCCAGCAGGATCTCAGCCAGTCCGCTCATGCTGATTCCGCCGATTCCGATAAAGTGAATGTGTTCTGGTTTATTAAAATCGATATGATACATCGTTGTCTCCTTTCGGATGTTTGATCTCTATTTTAAATGTTTTACACTGTATACATTTAAGCACGTATAAAATATGTGTTTAAATATACACAGTCTTTTACACATGATATCACAAAAATTAAAGAAAATCTATCCTCGAGGAAAAATTAACATGAGGCGAAATTCACGCAGATCTTTTCTTTTCTGTGCAGCACTTTCTATATAAAAAGGGCGTGTGAAAAAATGAGAAATCATTTGGCCCTTCTTTTTTATAGGCTATGTTTTTTCACAGCCCCTCGCGCGGTCACTTGCGATAATCTATATCTTCGCGCGAGTGCGCATCTTTGGCACGTTAGTACCTTTTTATGGAACAGGGAATTTCTCGAAATTTCCTGTTCCATAAAAAATCCCGCATCTACTGGATTTTTCATCCAACAGATACGGGATCACTAATTTTACGCTGCAGCTTTTCCAAAAATCACATGCTGATACCGGATCAGAACGGATAACAGGATCTGACCAAGAAGGCCGATAGCCAGGATCTCTCCGATTCCGACTGTGATCGTGGAAAACCAGATCATGTCCTCAGAACCGTATGCGAAGCGGAGCACCCACGGAACAATGATCATGTTCGCGAGGATCGGCGGAACAGATACCAGATAGCGGTTTTTCCGGAGCAGGTAAGAACCTACCGCACCGATCAGGGTCGCAATACTTCCAAAGATCACATCGAGAGCCGCCGCGCCGCCAAGGAAGTTGGCAAGCAGGCATCCGATAAAGAGTCCCGGAATTGCCGCCGGGGTAAAGTACGGAAGTACGCAGAGAAGCTCAGAGATCCGAAACTGGATCGGTCCAAAGCTGATCGGCAGGAACACCATCGTCAGCACCACATAGATCGCCGCGATAGCCGCCCCGTATACAAGTGTCAGTACCGGGCTGTTTGTTGCGTTGTTTTTCATATTCAGTTTCTCCTTTAGTTTTGTTTTACGAGTGGAAGGTCACGAACACTCGATTCATTTTCGCGCAGCAATGAGTCAGGCGGACATGTTCGCATGTACATCTGCCAACTGCTGCGGAAGGCATATACTGCAAGTATATGACCTTACGCCGGGAATCGGCGAAAGCCCTTTAAGACCTTGGTTTTTGCGGGCTTAGCAACGTTTGAAAGTATATCACTGCCTTTCTAAGATTTCAAGTTAAAAATTCAATTTTTCCAGAAGATAAATGGGTACGGTCTCTATTTTTCCTTCCTGCCCCCCTAACGTATCACCTTTCAAATACAATAAACAATCAGCTTTTCCCGATTCCAATACTTTTTTTGCCGTATTTCCAATGTGTTTTCCAGTTTTCACTTCTATTGCATATCTCCGGGAGGACTTCAGACCTTGTACCACAAAATCTACTTCTCCACCCTTAAAAGTCGCAAATGCTGGCATTTCAAAGGCAATTTCTTCTGGAAAATCCTGCCGCTTCTTCAAATTAATATATACAAAGTTTTCACTCAGCATGCCTGCAATTTCTGTTTGTGCAGCCCCAACTCGCGCCATATAATAACTTGCTAATCCCAGATCCATAAAATAGCATCTGCATCCTGGTTTAAAATTTAGAATGTCCATTTCTATAATTTTCCCACAAAATCCAATTACGCCGCAAAAACGTAACCAACTAATTGCCCGGTTGCAGACTGCCTTGCTAATATTGCTGGAATAGTCTCTTGTTACCAATTTTTGAAGTTCTTCACTGATACTATCTTCTTCAAGTCCCTTTTTTTCTCTGCCAAGTATCCTGCAAATTGAAAGAAAAATATCCGTAAATACCTGAGTGTCAAGAACATCTGTAAAATAACGAATTGATTCATTCATAAAGGTATCAATGATTCTAATCAATTCACTCCGTGCTCGCTCTATACTTTTCGAATTTAAGTATTCACGAACAACAGATGGATAACCACCAATTTGACAATATATATCATACCATGATTTTAATTCTGCCCCTGTCGCTGAATCCAGTTTTTTTCCATGCAGCTTATATTTTTCATATAGATCCGTATCTGCTGCTTCCAGAAATTCTTCATATGATAAGGTATAGATTTGAATACTTGTAACATCCCCACTTGAATACCGAAATTCCGGTTCATAGATCCTTCCAAGATAGCTGCCTGTAACAATAAAGCGGCACCGAAACTGTCGTGTGAATTCACGAATTCGGTTATAAATTTCTGCTGACTCTTGAATTTCATCTATGATAATAACGGTGTCCTCTGTGTCTGAAAAATTTTCATCAAACAGACGAAATGCATCATGCAGCGGAGCTTGAGGGCGCGGTCCCTCTCCCGGCTGCCAATCGCATGCCTTTTGATAACAGGAAAGGAACTGTTCTCCGCTCAGTTCAAATAAGTTTATATACACTTTATGACTAAAATTTTCATCTGCAAATTTGTTAATGATATACGTCTTTCCTACCTGCCTCGCACCATTAACCTCTAGTGTCGTATGACAATTGTCATTTTTCCATTTGAGTAATGTCTGGTAAACATGCCTTTTAATATCCATACATTCACTTCCTATTTTAATTTTATTGGCTTTCCCTTCTTCAGCTGCTTTCATATTTAACAGGTTATATTCTTTTGTACTCAACAGGAGTATAATTTCCTATTACCACTGCTGCATTGAGTGCTGCCAATTTTACAAGAGCGGATACTGACAATTTTTTATCTTCCCAAAACAATTCCATAGGAATATAAAATTCCGGGAAAAATTCTCTTGAATTTGAATGCCAATAGCCATATTTTCTCGCAAACACAGGAGCTGCCTCATATTCCAAGTTAAATGCATTTCTATGAGTCCCATCTCCGCCTGATCTTCCCCGCGTCAAAGAAAGCACAAATGCACAAATCCAAACAGCAGCAAACTCTTCTTCCTTTTCACAAGAACATAACAAGGCAGCCGTTCTAATTGTTCCTTTGCTCCACCCTGCTTCAATTTCCATTCGTCCTGAAGTTAGGGCCGCTACATCAGATTCAATAGATTCCTTCTTTCTTTTTCAATCCAGTTGAAGCTGTAACACGGTCCAAATCGCGGTTTAGAAATTTCTGTTTTTAAACAGTACTTTTGAGCTGATAAAACAGGAAATTTACACATTTCCCATTTCCAGACTTTATAAATGTCTTCCCATTTCATTGTATCATTTTTATTCATACTATCTCCCTAAATCTTACACTATCTCTTATTCATTATCCATATAAAATTGCTGTTCATTCCAATGCGTGAAAAAATACGGATGATCTTCCTCTAAATTACTATTGGAATATAAAAAAGTAATAATATCTTCATCATCAAACATGTCAAAAACCCAGTCCTCTGAATAGCCCAAATTTTTACTATCTGTTGCTACCCGTTCATCGCTGACTTCCATAAACGCCATTGCTTCCTCATTACATAAATAAATAATGAGTTCTTCCATAACTGTATGTGCTTTAACCATTCTCCCAGTACTTAAACTTCTGCGCAAATGAACAAGTGTACATTTCATTTGATAAAGAAAATCATACGTATATCTCATCAGAAACTGTGCAGGAAGATCCATCTTAATAAACGATGTGTTTAATTGACCAATATGAGAACCCACAGGCATAGATGCAAGATCTGATAGATCCTGTTCAATATAATCAAGCAGGACATCACTGCCTACGGCAAAAGACACAGCTGCTTTAACTCCATAGTTATCTGCTAAAAACTGTGACCATGCTTTATGTCCCTTGTATTCTTCAATCAAATTTTTCCCCGGCTCACTGCCTGCATTGTCAGGAAAACTGCGCCAGTTTAGAGCCTTACAAATTCCTTTACATTTATCTTTTCGAATAGAGCCTCCTGATTCATAGCGGCACCAGGTTTTTACACCTACGCCCGCTCGCGAAGCCGCTTCTTCAATTGTGAGTCTAAGTTCATTGCGCCTGACTTTTATTTTTTTTCCAAGATCCTCATTGCTTAATATTGTTTTAGGAGCCATATTCACTTTCCTCCTTGGCGTTTATTGACATGTTATTATATAGTCATTATGTCATTATGTATTATAATTGTCAAGTTAAAATTCTCCTCAACTATAAAAGACCTCCATTCTCAATTGACATTTCCCTACTAATCTGCTATGCTGAATAATATTGGTTAGTTATAGCTAATTGAAAGGGGTTTTACTTTGACTTATCTATGGATCAATCCAGTATCGGAGAGGATGATCTCGGTGGAGGCACTGGAGAGGATGCTGGAAAAGCATGACCTGACGCGAGTGGTCTGTCGGGAAAGCTGGGGCGAGATCGTGCTTCGGAAGTATCGGGAGCTTTTGGAACATGCAGATGGAACTTTTGCGGACGCGAGATGTCCGGCAGCGGTATCTCTGGTACATTCCCTGCAGCCTGAGATCCAGATCGCGGATATTGAGCCGATTCTGATCCACTGTGCGAGAGAACTGGCAGAACGTCCGGATCTCGCGGACGGTGAAAAGATCATCACAACTCCATGCCGGATCTTAGCCGACATGGGAAATAAGTTGGAATTAAAAGACACACATTTCGTACCATGGAACCGCTTTCTCGTTGCACTTGGCGAGCCAACGGAACCCGCGCCGGACGCAAGTCCGATTCCACCGGGATTCTTTAAGGATCTTCCGTTTTCCGTTGTCAGCCGATCCGGTCGTCCGGCTATTGAATCCTATGTGACCGGAAATGACTGGAAAAACGCAAAACTGATCGAGCTTTTGTACTGTGTTCAGGGCTGCCACAGAGGAGATGGAGTGCGATGAATCAGAAGTTTAAAAAATATTTCCCGCCATTCATCGGCATCCTTGCGGTCTTTGCCGTCTGGTATATCGTCTGCCGTGCAGGCATCTTAAGTTCCTATGTGCTCCCGTCCCCGTGGCGGGTCTTCCAGAGCTTCTGCAAAATGCTGCAGAGCGGTGAACTCTTCCGTGACTTAAGGATCAGCTTCCTGCGTGTCGGAAAAGGCTTTGTAATCGCCTTTATCCTGGCATTTGCCTTCGGTATGCTGCGGGCGATGATTCCGGCCTCCGCAGGTTACTATGAATACCTGGTGCAGTTCTTCAGGAACGTACCGCCGCTCAGCATGATCCCGCTACTTATTTTATGGTGCGGAATCGGCGAAACTACAAAGACGGTCATCATCGTTCTGGCCTCCTTTTTCCCGATGTATTTAAACATCGTCAAGGGATTTACGGGCTGTGACCAGAAGCTTCTGGAAGTCGGAACCATGTTCGGCTACACGGACCGGCAGAAATTCTTTCGCATCATGCTGCCCTACGCCATGGCGGACATTCTCGTGGGAATGCGCATCGGTCTGGGTTACAGTTGGCGTGCCATCATCGGTGCTGAGATGGTCGCAGCGTCCACCGGTCTGGGGCACATGATCCTGTTTGCCCAGCAGATGTCCCGGACCGACAAGGTCATCGTCGGCATCTTCGCCATCGGCATCGCAGGTTATCTGACAGACCGGATCTTCGGTCTTCTCATCAGCATCTTTCTGAAAGGAGCCGGTGAAAATGGCTGGAATTAGATTAAAAGACATTCATAAAACATATCAGGTTGACGGCCGGACGTTTCCTGTCTTAAACGGCGTCGATCTCGAGATCCCGGAAGGAAAGATCACCGTGATCTTAGGTCAGAGCGGCTGCGGAAAAACGACTCTGCTGCGGCTCACCGGCGGTCTGGAATCCGCTGACAGCGGTGAGGTTCTCTGGGACGGCGCCCACAAGACCGCCTTTGTGTTCCAGGAACCGCGGCTCATGCCATGGCTCAATGTCTGGAACAATATTATTTTCGGTTTGAAGAAAAATCAGGTCGATCAGGAGAAGATCCAGGACATCGTCTCCACGGTGAACCTGTCCGGCTTTGAAAAGGCATACCCGTCCCAGCTTTCCGGCGGCATGCAGCAGCGCGCGGCCATCGCCAGGGCACTGGCCTACAAGCCAACCTTTATCCTGATGGATGAGCCATTCGCGGCTCTCGACTATTTCACGAGGGAACAGATGCAGAGGGAACTTCTCCGCGTTCAGCAGAAGGAACGTTCCAGCATCATGTTCGTGACCCACAGCATCGATGAAGCACTGATCCTCGGTGACCAGATCGTGATGATTGAAAAGGGGCTTGTGAAGCATGTTTATCCGGTGAAGACGCCATCCGGGGAAAGAAATCTGCTGAATGAGGAGTTTATTGTACTCAAGAGGGATATCATTGAGAATCTGAATTTTATAAATTAAATATATTTTATGTGTAATTCAAGATATTCTGATTTTTATGATATTATTCTTACGCTATTTCCAGCAGATATTACATTCAAAGCATAAACATAATGTTATGAGCTGTCCCAAAAAAAATTTTAATAGCTGGTTTCCTTATTTAAGGGATTCCCATCATTTTATTAAGTTCGGATATCTGCCTATTAACTTAGGCGTATCATACACTTATTTTTTCAACTTACATGAGGAGGACAAAACAAAATGAAAAAACTGATCGCATTAGGACTCGCGGCATGCATGACATTTTCCCTTGCAAGCTGCTCCGGATCTGCGGGCAAAGAGACTGAGGCTGCTTCTGCTGCCGAGACAACCGCTGAGACTTCCGCTGAGGCTGAAACTTCTGCCGAGGCTACAGCTGACGCTGAGACATCCATCGACAAACTCACCGTTACCTATGTAACGTCCCCGTTAAATGTACCGACTATCATCGAGAAGGACCAGGAAATCTTCGCGAAAGAACTCGGCGTTCCGGTTGAGTACGCAGAGCTTACTTCCGGCGCTGACCAGACACAGGCTCTGGCTTCCGGCGACGTTCAGGTTCTCTACGCAGTAGGTGCAACATCCGTGATCCTGTCCGCTGCAAACGGTGCTGACATCAAGGTATTAAACATGTACAGCCGTTCCCCGAAGGCATTCTGCATGTACTCCAAGGATGAGACTCTGACAACTCCGGAGAGTTTAAAAGGCAAGACGATTGCAGGACCAACCGGTACCAACCTTCATGAACTCCTTGTCTCCTACCTTGCTCAGGCAGGCATGACTCTTGACGATGTAAATTATGTAAACATGAGCATTCCTGACGCAAAGGCAGGTCTTGATGGCGGCAGCGTTGACGTTGCCCTGCTCGCAGGCGCAACTGCTTACAACGCAGAACAGCAGGGCTACCACCTTGTTGCAGACGGTGAGGGCCTGATCAGCGCACTGATCGCAGTTGCAACGACCCAGAAGTTCTACGACGAGCATCCGGATGTCATTAAAAAATTAAACGCTGCACAGGAAGAGATCGCATCCTACATGGCTGATAACCAGGAGGCAACCATGGAGACTGTTGCCGCAACACTTGACCTTGATGTTGACGCGGTAAAGGAAATGTACGGTTTCTATGACTTCTCCACAGAAATCACTGACGCTGACAAAGAAGGTTTCCAGAAGACAGCCGATTTCATGTATGAATCCGGCATGATTGAGAATGAGCTTGATGTGAACACGCTGTTCATTCAGTAATTCCGATACTCAGAAACTTTTCGCACTGACATTTTTCGGTGGAGCAAAAGAGATCCAACGCATTCTATGCCTGGATCTCTTTTTTATTTCAAATTGTATTTTGAGTTATTACATAATCATCTCTATTATTTATTGAGGCTGCAAGCAACTCTGTCAGCATATATCCGAAATCAATAAATTCTCTTTCTCACAGAAATACTTTCTATTACTGCAATTTTACGGTATACTAATCCATGTGCGCATTCCTCCATGCCCGTCGGATACCCCAATTTTCCGAACCGCGGCACAGAATTTACAGATGCTGCACTGCAAAAGCCTGTCACGAAGCCCATTCTCAATGGTTTTTCACTTGTAATTTTATCTTTAGAAAGGACACGTACATGACAAATTTCCACCCCATCACAAGACTCCAGAAATTCCGTCTTCTGTCCCTGATCCCACTCTATTTCATGATCGTGGGACTGTTTTTACAGCCCATCACTGAAATCCTTCCGGGACTCTGGACATTGATCAAGGAGCCGGACTTCCTGATCACGGACTACTTCCTGGTCGGCGGCATCGGAACTTCCTTTATCAACGCCGGACTGCTGACGCTTTTATGTATCTGGACCATCTATTTCCTTGATATGGAGATGGACGGACATACGATCACATCCAGCTGCCTGATGTTCGGCTTCTCCCTGTTCGGAAAGAACCTCTTAAATATCTGGGCGATCCTGTTTGGTGTGTACCTCTACTCCCACTACCATAAAACACACCTGTCCCGTTACGTTTACATCGGTTTTTACGGCACCAGCCTGTCCCCGATCATCACGCAGATCATGTATATCTCGGATCTCCCCTACCTGCTACGGCTTCTCATCAGCCTCGCTGTGGGACTCATGATCGGTTTCGTGCTGCCGCCGTTATCCACCCATGTTCATTATTCCCACAAAGGTTACTCCCTCTATAACGTAGGTTTTTCCGCCGGGATCATCGCCACCGTCGTTGTATCCGTGTTAAAATCCTTCGGCATCACCACTGAGTCCCGCCTGATCTGGTCCGAGGGCAATAACCAGCTGCTGTTTGCGATCCTCTGCGGGCTGTTTGCCGCCATGATCATTGCGGCATTCCTCTTCGGCGGAAAGGAAGTCGGTGAATCCTACAGAAAGATCTTATCCTGCTCCGGAATCGGCGGAACCGATTATCTCCGGGATAACGGGGGCGCGGCAACGATCCTCAATATGGCAGTCAACGGTTTATTTGCAACGATCTTTATTCTCGGCGTCGGCGGCGAGTTAAACGGACCGACTATCGGCGGAATCTTCACGATCGTAGGATTTTCCGCCACAGGAAAACATATCCGGAACATCGCCCCGATCATGTTTGGCGTCCTCTTCGCGAGCTTCACAAAACGCTGGACCATTAACTCCCCGTCACCGATGCTGGCACTTTTATTCTCAACGACACTGGCACCGATTGCGGGGGAATTCGGAGTTCTCATGGGACTTCTCGCCGGATTCCTGCACTCTTCCGTCGCCTTGAATGTCGGAATTGTGTATGGAGGCATGAATTTATATAATAATGGATTTGCAGGTGGAATTGTGGCGATTTTCATGGTTCCGGTGATCCATTCCATCCGTGACCGGAGAGCGAGAGCGAAAGGTGAGATTTCGCTGTAATGCATGCAGTATCTACCCCCTGCTTTTCAATACACTGCCCCAGTTAAAAAGACCATTTTTTGAGATTACTTCAGTGGATTTTTCATGATTATAAAATAATAGATTTCTACAGATTTTTAGGAGCTTTTAAGATATGGACAATGCAAGTGTATCTAAAAAAGGAAATATGAATGATAAAAAAGAATATCCTACTGCCGCAAAGCTGCTTTCCTGGCTCCCAGCGATCTTCGTCGCAGCCGCCATCTGCTGGTTCTCCGCCCAGCCGGCGGCGGAGTCCACGGAGATGAGCGACACCGTAAGCCGCTTAATTCTTTTACTCGGCACAAAGCTCGGCTTTTTCCACGGAAATCCGGCGCAGTACGCCGACCTCATCGAACTTATGAGCTTCCCCATCCGGAAAGCCGCTCATATGACTGAATATCTGGTATTTTACTGCACCGTCCGTTTTGGACTGCACTTTACGTATCGGACCTCCAATGTGAAACGCCGTCTTCTCACCGCTCTCGCCATCGTCTTCCTCTACGCCTGCACCGACGAATTCCACCAGCTCTTCGTCCCGGGCCGCGCAGGGCGGTTTACGGACGTGCTGATCGACTGCTTTGGCGTCACAGTCGTGACACTGGTCTGCCTGATGAGACAGCAGTCCCGCAAACACTACCAGAACGCATAAACCGGCTCTCATTATGATTATGGTATTGACCGATAATATCAGTACCTGCCGCTGGCAGCTTCTTCCGAATACATGACTGCAAAAATCCCTGAATACGCACATCACATTGATCTGCATACTCAGGGATTTTTTATTTTCATATTATGTACTTTTCTCGTCCGCCTGTACTCTTACAGCATCGGCACCACCACATTCCCCCAGAACCAGCTCACCGGCATGACGAGCACCATCGCGGGGATCATATCGGCGACCGGGAAGTTGTGGATCTTTGCGATGCGGAAACCTGTGGCCAGAAGAAGAAAACCACCGCAGGCCTTGAAGTCCGCGATCATATCCGGTGTGGTAAGCGGAAAGATGAACTTCGCCGCAGCGAAGATTGCGAGAAAGATCACGCACTGCGGGATTGCAACAGCCGCGACCACCATTCCCAGGGTTCCTCCAAAAATCATCGCAGTAAAGAAGTCCAGAATGGACTTGGAGATCAGAATCGTGTGGTCACCACTCATTCCGGAATCCAGAGATCCATAGATTCCTGTTCCGCTGGCACAGAACAGCACGATGATCGTCACGAGCATCGTCATATACTCTTCTCTGGACATGGACGCATTCTTATTCGGGAAGATCTTTCCGACCGGCTTCTCCATGCACGCCGCGCCGCTGTTGATGATCCCGCCGAGATTCACCGCCAGCCCAAACGCGGTCCCAATGATCACCGCAAAGATAACGGCGGGCATATTTTTCATAAGACCGATGGAGCTCACGCCCATTCCCATGGAGCAGACGCCGAAGATCTTCGTGAGCTCTGAATTGATCCTTGTGGGCAGCTTATGCCCAAATAAAGCCCCGACCACACCACCGATGGCGACGGACAGGGCATTGATGATAATTCCTACTGGCATACATCCTTCTCCTTTTCAAAAAGGAACGTGCCTTGGCACATTCGTGCGTCTCGCGCGGTTGCTTGCGACAACCTACATCTTTGCGCAAGTAACACAAACAACTGCGGTGCAAAGGAGTCCCTGCACCGCAGAATTGACAGTTCGTTATTTAATTTTAGCACAAAGTACGGTACAACGCAAACACTTTACCTCGCAAAAGTGCATGTGAAGTGCATGTTCCCAATTACCATTTTGACAACATTCTTCTCATTTAAGTCGAACGACCGTGAAACTTGGCGCGTGATTCTGGTCAGCGAAGCTGACTTATTCCTATCAAAATCATTGCGCATCCTCGCGGAGCGTTTCCCAGCCGCTTCTTAGATCCCATGCACCGCGTAACACATGGACTTCACATACTCTTTCACATACGGAACCGCATCTTTTCCATACATTCCGCAGAGCTTCACGATCGCGGAACCAACGATAGCGCCGTCGGAGAGACCTGCCATCTTCTTTGCCTGCTCCGGGGTGGAGATTCCGAAGCCAACCGCGCACGGGATATCTTTCGCCTTTTTCACAAGCTTCGCCATCGCGCCGATATCCGTTGTGATCTCGCTTCTCGTTCCGGTAACGCCAAGAGAGGATACGCAGTATACAAAGCCGGACGCCTCTTTCGCGATCATGCTGATTCTCTCATGGGAGGTCGGGGCAATGAGGGAGATCAGATCCATATCATACTTTTTGCATACCGAATCAAACTCTTCTTTCTCCTCATACGGCACATCCGGCAGGATCAGTCCGTCCATGCCAAGCTCAGACGCCTTCTTGATGAAGCGCTCAGTTCCGTAGGAGAAGACAACATTCGCATAGGTCATGAAAACCATCGGAATTTGTGTGTTTTTCCGGATTTTTTCAACCATTGCAAAAATTTTGTCGGTGGTCACGCCGCCGGACAGGGCGCGGATATTTGCCGCCTGGATCACCGGTCCCTCTGCCGTCGGATCGGAGAACGGGATACCAAGCTCGATGAGGTTTGCGCCTGCCTCCTCCATTGCGTATACAAGCTGCTCCGTGACCTCTAAGGACGGGTCACCGCAGGTGATAAACGGGATAAATGCCTTTCCATTTCCGCCTTTGAAGGCGTTTGCGATCTTACTCATGAATATCCTCCCCTCTGTATCTTGCGATTGCTGCACAGTCCTTGTCTCCTCTTCCGGAAACATTGACAACAATGATCTTATCCTTTCCCATCGTCGGTGCGAGCTTCATTGCGTATGCGATGGCATGGGCGCTCTCGATCGCCGGGATGATTCCCTCGATTCTGGAGAGATACTCGAACGCATCGACTGCCTCGTCGTCAGTGATCGCCACATACTGGGCCCGTCCGGTGTCGTAAAGGTTCGCATGTTCCGGTCCGATTCCCGGGTAATCAAGGCCTGCAGAGATGGAATATACCGGGGCAATTTGGCCGTACTCATCCTGGCAGAAGTAAGATTTCATGCCGTGGAAGATTCCGAGACGTCCTGTGGCGATGGTCGCCGCTGTCTCTGCCGTGTTCACACCGCGTCCTGCTGCCTCACAGCCGATGAGCTGAACGTCTTTATCTTCAATAAAGTTGTAGAATGCGCCGATGGCATTGGATCCGCCGCCAACACAGGCAAGAACTGCATCCGGAAGACGTCCCTCTTTCTCTAACATCTGCTCCTTGATCTCCTTGGAGATAACCGCCTGGAAGTCACGGACGATAGTCGGGAACGGATGTGGTCCCATACAGGAGCCGAGAACATAGTGGGTGTCCTCGATCCGGTTCGTCCACTCTCTCATTGCCTCCGAAACAGCATCTTTGAGGGTTCCTGTTCCGGTTGTCACCGCATGCACCTTTGCTCCGAGAAGGCGCATTTTGTAAACATTTAATGCCTGACGTTTTGTGTCCTCCTCGCCCATGTAGATCTCGCATTCCATGCCGAAGAGCGCTGCCGCCGTCGCTGTCGCTACACCGTGCTGGCCTGCGCCTGTCTCAGCGATGACACGGGTCTTTCCCATCTTCTTCGCGAGAAGCACCTGACCGAGCACGTTGTTGATCTTGTGGGCACCGGTATGGTTTAAGTCCTCTCTCTTTAAATAGATCTTCGCTCCGCCGAGATCCTTTGTCATGTGCTCCGCGTAGTAGAGCCTTGACGGTCTGCCCGCGTATTCATTTAAAAGTGTTGTGAGTTCTTTCTGGAATTCCGGGTCATTTTTGTAGTGGTTGTATGCCTCTTCGAGTTCCAGTACTGCGTTCATAAGCGTCTCAGGAATGTACTGACCGCCATGCGCGCCAAATCTGCCTTTTGACATATATTTTTCCTCCTCGTGTAAACTGGTTTATTGTCTGTAACTGTCCATACCCATATTTCCGGAGTGATTTTTCAAATCTCCGCCAGACAGTTATCGAAATCGTGATTTTGTAGCAGCGGAAATGTTACTTAACCGTTACCATATTTTCTATTTTTGCAGACCACAGGTTTAAAAAAATCATGGCTGCCGACTGACCTTTATCTGCTGTAAAACTCTCTTACCAGCGGATAAATGTTCTTATATTTCTGATAGATTCTGTGGTATTTCTCCGAGACTTCCGGATCCGGCTCCACCGTATCACAGTGTCCCTGGCTCTCCAGTGTCTCGATAAAGGACTTGTAATCCGGGATCACGCCCTCCGCCACAAACACCGCCGAGGCGATGGCCAGTGCCGGTAAAAGGTCCGGATCCTTGTATACAAAGATCTTCTGTCCCATGACATTGCTTAAGATCTGGCACCATCGCCGCTCCCTCGCTCCACCGCCGATCAGCGTGATCTTTGACGCCGGATGGTCGAACAGTTCCAGACCCTGACGGATGGAAAATGCCACGCCCTCGAGGACACTCTGTGCCATGTCCGCCGCCGTGGTCGCCTGAGATAACCCCAGAAAGCTTCCCCGGACGCTGCTGTCCATGATCGGGAACCGCTCACCTGCCACATAGGGCAGGAAGAACAGTCCGTGACTTCCGGGTTCCGCTTTCTCAAGAAGCTCTGAGATATACCCGAAATCCGGTGCCCCGTCGGGATCCCTGGACAGGATCTTCGCGATCAGCCGGTGGGCGTTTCCGCCGTTTAGGAACGGGACTACATTGATGAGCAGGTCCTTCTGCATCGCCGCCAGATTGAATCCGCCGCCTTCACTCTCCATCCTTTGGTTGGATACGGCTGCCACCCAGCCGGAGGTTCCGAGGTTGATGTTGTACTCCCCCGGTGCCAGGATGCCGCTGGCAAGTGTCGTCGCTCCCGCATCCCCGGTTCCGGCATAGACCTTTGTTCCTGCCGGATAACCACTCTCTGTCGCCCCGGTCTCCGTGACCGTGCCGACACACTCATGGGAGTAAAAAAGTTTTGGGAACTTCTTAATATCGACTCCCGCCGCTCCAATCAGCTCCTCCGACCAGATCTTCCTGTCCAGATCCATGGCCCCCGCCGTGGAGCAGGCGGTCATGTCTCCGGCGAACACACTGGTAAGTCTACCTATTATATAGTCCTTCGAGCTGATGAGAAAACATGCGGTCTTCTTATAAATCTCCGGCTCATTTTCTTTTAACCACAGGATCTTCGCAAGCGGCATCGATCCGTCAAAATGGTTTCCCGTAATCTCCGCGATATACGCGTCCCCGAGAGGTACTACATTCCGCCTTGCCGCCTCTCTTATGATCACCCGTGCCTGCTCGTCCGCCCGACCGTCGGAATAAAGGATCGCATTCCGGAGTGCTTTTCCTTCTGTCCCAACCGAGATCACATCCTGCATCTGTCCGGAGAAGATAATAGCCCCGATCTCCTTTGGCGGGATGATCTCAAACATCTCTTTTGACAGCTTACAGAACGACCCATACCACTCATCCGGATCCTGTTCCTTGAAGTTTCCCGTTTCGATGGTGTGGATCACGGAGCTTCCGGTAAAGACGGGCTCTCCATTTTCGTTCACGACCACTGCCTTGACGGCTGTCGTTCCGATATCAAAGGTTGCTGCTAACATCTATTCCCTCCCCGTTCCGTACCGTTACACAGTACTGAGGATTTTGCCAATCCTTCGCATCCTAAATTGGTAAAATCCGCTCTCAATGTTATTTTACGGTATTTTCGGTACCAAAAATCCCTACCGTGAACCATGACCCGCGCCGAGTTTTTGGAGCACAACTGCGAGAATGATGATCCCGCCGGTGATAATGTTCTGCATGAAGCTCGGCATCTGAAGGATCGTAAGTCCGTTCGCCAGAACCGCCAGAATGATGGTTCCGACTAAGGTTCCGATCACACAGGGAACACCGCTCTTTGAGACGGTGCATCCGATAAATACCGCCGCGTAGGACTGTAAGAAATATCCCTGCCCCGCTGTGGTATTCGCGGAACCTACACGAGATGCCACGAGAGCGCCTGCAAGACCTGCCATTGCCGCGCTGAGCGCAAAAGCGAGAATTCGGTAACGGAAGATCCGGATTCCTGCCGTCTCTGCCGCCTCTTTACTTCCTCCGATGGCATAAAGCTTTCTTCCGGCTGACATATGATTCATAAACATGTGGAATACGATATAAAGCATTGCCGCCACGATGGTGATAAACGGGATGCCCGCGATTTTTAAGATCCCTGGAATCGTAAACGCCTTCGGAATCCCGTTAAATACAGTCGTGCCTCCGGTAAGTCCGTAAATCACGCCGTCCAGTACGGTTCCCATGCCAAGTGTTGTAATAAAGGAAAGGATCCCGAACTTTGCTACGATCACTCCGTTCACGCAGCCGACGATCAGACCGGCCACTACCGCGGCCAGAAAGCAGACCGGGATCGGAACACCCTGGATCGATAAAAGTGCCGCAACCACGCCGCCGAGACTCACGATGTTTCCGATGGAAAGGTCGAACTCGTTGACGGTCATAACGAAGGTCGCTCCCAGCGCCACCATTGCGAGAGGCGCTGCCTGGCGTGTTATATTAAGGAAGTTTTTCAGTGTAAAAAACGACGCAGGTCTAAGGAGTCCGAAAATTCCGATGATGATGACTAACGCCGCCACCGTTCCGTAATTCTTTAATGCTTTTCCTCTCATCTGTCGTTTTCCTCCCTCTCCGCCTCATAACAGCACGCCAGCACGTCCGTCGGTTTCAGGTCTTTATTCTCAAATGTCTTTCGTACTTTTCCGTATGCCATGACGGCAACCTCATCGGCGATCTCAAGAAGCTCCGTGAGGTCCGACGATACATAAAGGACGGCCTTGCCCTTTTTCGCCTCTTCTCTTAAGAGTCTGTGGATCTCCTGTCTCGTCACCACATCCACCGCCTGGGTCGGCTCATCACAAAGCCAGATCGACGGCTCCGTGAGGAGTGCCTTTGCGAAAATGACTTTCTGCTGGTTTCCGCCGGAAAGCTCTTTTGCAGGCTGGCTGGTGCCGATGCACTTGATCTTTAACACCTTGATCATGTCCGCCGCCTTTTTGCATGCCGCCCGTTTCTGGAACCAGCCGCCTTTCGTGTAGCGGTCGATGGAGGAGAGCATCATGTTTTCCTCGACAGTGAAGGACGGGATCATGGCTTTTCCTCTCCGATCCTCACAGATGAACGCCATTCCCTGTCGGATAGATTCCGGCGGAGCAGGGTGGACCGTGGTCTTTCCGTCGATCGTGACCTCGCCGCCCGCCAGCTTTCTCGTTCCGTAAATGCATTCCAGAAACTCTGTCCGCCCGCTTCCGCATAGGCCAAACATTCCGGTGATCTGACCGGACTTTACGTTCAGGTCGACGCCGCGGACGATTCCGTCTTTGGAGCGGATCCCATGGACTTCCAGAGCTGTTTTTCCAATCTTTCCTTCGGCATCCTTTCCCGTTTCCGCATCTTCAACTCCGGACGCAGCCTCATTCCCGCTCATCAGCCGTACCAGCTCTTTTCTGCTGGTTCCTGCCGTATCCACCGTGGACACCAGCGTTCCGTTTCTTAAGACCGTGACCCGGTCTGTCAGCTCCATGATCTCTTCCAACCGGTGTGTCACATAGAGGACCGAGGTTCCTTTTGCCTTTAAGTTTCTCACAATGGAAAATAACAGATTCGTCTCCTTATCGGAAAGGGACGCTGTCGGCTCATCGAGGATCAAAAGCTTACAGTCACTCATCATCACCCGGACGATCTCCACGCATTTTTTCTGTGCCGGGGTCATCATGGATACCGATTTCTTAAGGTCAAGATGGATCCCCAGCTCCGCCGCTTTCGCCGCGGCTTCCCGTTCCATCTCTTTCCATTGGATCAGCCCGCCTTTTACCGGATAGGGTCTTCCGAGACAGATATTTTCCATTCCCGTGAACGCCGGAATCAGGACATTGTCCTGGAAAATAATGTTGATTCCGAAGGCCCTGCTGTCTTCCGGGCGGATCGTCTCCGAAAGCTCTTTTCCGTTCCACAGGATACTGCCGCCGTCTCTCTTGTAGACACCGCCGAGGATCTTGATGAACGTGGACTTTCCGGCTCCGTTCTCACCGACAAGGCCATGGATCTCCCCCTCACCGAGGGAGAAGTCCAGACCTTTTAATGCGTATACACCGTTAAATTTTTTATCTACGCTCTTTACATCCAGCAACATCCTGTTTACCTGCCTTAATTTTTGTTTCTATTCTCCGTTTTATGCCTGTTCAGCGTTTTTAGTATCATGCCCGTTGAAACAGCACTTCTAAAATTTTTCGGCATTTTTATCCGGATTCATTTGCTTACTGTGCATTCTCCTGTGTAATCAGCTCCGCCGGTGCGTACATCTCACCTTTTTCGATCTCCTCACCGGCAAAGTACTTGTCCATCTGTTCGCACACGATATCTGCCATTCCCTCAAAGTTCTGTTTTACAGTTGCCTTTAAGTTTGTTCCATCCTTGATCATCTCAACAGCCTGCTCGTTTCCGTCAACACCTGTGACGATCACTTCCTCGCGTCCTGCTTCCTGAAGTGCCTTTGCAGCGCCGATGGCCGGTTCATCCCATGCCGCAAATACGGCTGTGATGGAATCTTTGTCCGGGTTTGCCGTTAAGAGATTTGCAACGATGTCCTGCGCGTCGTTGATCGGCTGCTCTGCCGGTACATGCTGTTCTGTGATCAGCTTGATATCCGGATATTCCTTAATAATATCGTCAAATGCCTCGCAGCGCTTTACAACGCCCGGATGCGGTCTGTGGGTCAGGGCGATCACGGTTCCCTTTCCGCCCATCAGATCGTCAAATAAATATCTCACAATAAGTTCACCCATCTGGTAGTTGTCGCTTGTCGCATTGATCTCCATTCCATCGATAAATCCACTGTCACATCCGAATACCGGGATGTCCGCGTCAAAAGCGTCCTGAAGCTGGTTTGCTACCTGGTTCGGGTCAGCGCTCACAAGGACGATCCCATCGGTTCCGGAAGAAACAACATCCTCGATCCGGCTCGCGAGCTCCGCAAAATCGTTTGCCGTATCGATCACGAATACTTCCGCGCCCTCAGCTTCCAGATCTTCCTTAATATAGCCTGCCATCTGGTTTGTCGTGACAGATGTGAGATACGGGGTCATAACGGAGATCTTCTTTCCGCCAAGTGCGCCGCCCTCCGTCTTTCCCGCCTCAGTTCCGGTCTCGGAAGTGCTTTCTGCGGCTACGGCTGTTGTTGTCTCTGCCGCTGTTGTCGCCTTCTCGTCCGCCTCTGTGGAGCATCCGGTAAGCAGGATTCCTGCAAGAGCTGCGGCGGCAGCAAGGCTCATGATGGTTTTCATTTTTCTCATAATCATTTCCTCCTCGTTTTGGTCGACTGCCTCTTGCGGGAATAAGTAAGGGATGCCGCTCCGAAAAGTTCTTTTTTTGAACTAAAAAATCCCGGACATAGTTTTCACTATGCCGGGACGAATATTTCGTGGTGCCACCCGATTTCACAGATCAGGCTTCCTCGAAAGCCAACTGCTCCGTGCCTACGGCACTCCCACAGTTGCCGCCTCCATTCGTAATCCGGGCTATCGCCCTACTTACTCATGTAGGCTTGGTTGTCAAATGTCTATCCGCCTGACGTGCAAGCACGTCATTCTGGCTATCCGCTTGACAACACTTTCAAACAAAAATAGCAGCTATCCCACATCGGAATATCTGCCACCAATCTGTCTCATTTCAGAGTACGGAAATCTCTTTCGATACTCTTATCCTTTAACGCAGGAATCACGGCCGCAGCTACTCGAATCTCTTTCACCTGGCGTCTCACAAACCCATTCCATAGGGAATTCCATACTGTCTTCCACCACCGACAGCTCTCTGTGATTTCATTCCGAATGTACTCTCTTTGCTCATCGACTTTTTGTTTTTAATTTTTATGGATTAAAGATTAGCACACTTCTTTCCATATGTCAATTTTATTTTCAGAATCTTTGCTATTAAAAATTCCTATATCCAGTCACTATTTTTTCCAATCATATCCGGTTCAAACAGAAATCGGTTCCTGAAAGACTGTCCATGATCGGAGCCGCTGTCTCTTTATTGACAGTCTTTTCCATTTTGTAGAAACAAAAGTTACATAATTCTTATTTTTTGATTATTGTGCCGAATTAAGTAAAGTTAATTTAAAAAATACTTGACTTTTTTAAGTTATGGTTTTATTCTTAAGCACATAATTTTATTAACGATCCATTCCAACTATCAAAGGCGATAACTTCTGACAAAAGTGCGCCTTTCTTTTTTACCCGGACTTAACTGTAAGATTATTGAGCAGTTTCTCCGGTTCTCCGGAAGCGACTGCCGGATACCCACCGGCACCGGAGATTCCCCACCCGGATCGTTCGTAAAAGAAAAGAGAGAGGAGAGATTCATTTATGAAGAAGAGACGACTTATTGCACTCGCAGCTGCAGCCGTTATGGCAGCATCTTCCCTGGCAGGATGCGGAGGTTCCCAGACATCCTCCACAACAGCAGCAGGTTCCACTGCTGAAACAGCAGCGGCTTCCTCCAATGCGGTATCCCCGGACGCAAAATCTACGGATCAGACACTCGGCGGCGGTATCGCGGTCGGCTCAAGCGACGGCGAAGCAGTGAAAGGCGGAACGCTTGTTGTGTCAATGCCTTCATCCCCACGCACTCTTGATCCGAAAGCCTACTCAACCATGTACGAAAACCACATTATGTACAATGTTCTCGATACCCTGTTTGTCTGGGATAAGGATTACAAAGATGTGATCCCGAGTCTGGCAACTGATTACACTGTCAGTGATGACGGCCTGACCTACACCATCAACCTCCGTGATGATGTATACTTCCAGAAAGGGAAATTCCAGGACGGAAGAAAGATGACCGCGGATGATGTTGTATACTCTCTTGAACGAAGCAAGGAAGAGAGTACCACAGACCGTATCTGCCGTGATTTCTTCGATTACTGCGAAGCTGCAAGCCCGACACAGGTCGTTATCCATATGAAATCCGTTGCAGGACCGTTTATCTCCCAGTTAGCCGGTATCGGAAACGCGATCCTTCCGAAAGAGGAAGTTGAAGGCTGGGGAGAAGACTTCGGTTCCCACATCGTCGGAACAGGTGCTTTCACACTGGAAGAAATTGTAACCGATGAAAAAGTCACATTAAAGAAAAATGAGAATTACTGGGGCACAGAGCCGAACGTAGACGGTATTGAGTTCCGAATCATCTCCGATTCCAATCAGGCGATCAACGCAGTCCAGACCGGTGAGGTCGACATTGCGATGTATCTTCAGGGTGAAGCTATCAAGCGTGCGCAGGATGCGGACCTCTTACTTCAGGCCCCGAGTTCCGCTGTCACCTATGTCCGCTTCAATATGCAGAACGGACCGACCGCAAACGCTGATGTCAGAAAAGCACTCACAATGGCTGTCGATATCGACTCCATGGTAGCCGGTATCTATCAGTACGGAGAAGGCACAAGAGCTTATCAGCCGCTTCCGGTATACTCCTTCGCTTATGACACTGCATACAATGATCTTGTACCATCCTACGATCCGGAAGGTGCAAAGAAGCTCCTCGCGGAAGCAGGCTACCCGGATGGCTTTACCATGAGCCTTTACATTGGTTCCACTACCTATCGCGAGAAAATGGCACAGATGTTACAGTACTACTGGAGCCAGATCGGTGTAACACTTGATATCAAGTCTTCCGCCATGGCCGACTGGTCCGCAGCGGTTGTTGATTCCTGGCAGTCCGATGTTGTAAACAGCTACGGTGTAAGCTGGAACAGCGATCCGGATCCTTACGGTTTCCTCGGAAAGTTCTTCAGCTCCCAGACACTTCACGCCTCCTCCAACGCAGGCGGCTACAACGATCCGGAGATGGATGAACTCTTAAATGAAGGCTTTGGCTCCACAGACAACGCAAAGCGCGCGGAGTCCTATAAGAAAGTCATTGAGAAGGTTATGAACGAATACACCGGCATCTACTACGCATATGAGTGCCGGAACTGGGCAGTATCCCCGAAGGTACATGACGCGGTTCTCCGTGCTGACAACCAGATGTTAGTCGCGACACCATTCAACAATATCTGGGTTGAAAAATAGAATTTGACGACCAAACCGGTTTGAGTAAGCAGGGTGATAGCCCGGATTACGAAAACCGGCGGTCGCTGCGTGAGTGCTAAAGACACAAAGCAGCTGGATTTCACACATAGAAAGGGGGAGGCAAATCCTAAGTTTGTTTCCCTTTTTCTGTACACTCACAGAGATTTAACTGTTCCATTCTCTTCACATTCTTCCCGGTGAAGAGAACAGGACAGCTATGAAAGGATTGGATTTATATGGGAAAGATCATCATAAAACGATTATTGCAGACGATCCCCACACTTCTGGTCGTCGTCACACTTACCTTCTGCCTCACACGAATGCTTCCGGGCGATCCGGCAGTGGCGATCTTAGGTATCGAGGCAAATGCGGAGGACATCGAAGCTATGAGAGCCGAGATGAACCTCGACAAATCGCTCCCTGAGCAGTACGCCCTCTACCTTGGCGGACTTGTCCACGGTGACTTTGGTTACTCCTACAGCTACCGTCAGGACGTTCTTCCACTCATCACTTCCAGAATTCCAAACACATTGACCCTGACGCTGACAGCACTTCTCTTCGCTTTCATCATCGGAACCAGCGTCGGTATCATTGCTGCGTTAAAGCAGAATACGATCTTCGATTACATTGTCATGGTCATCACGCTCGTGGGTGTGTCCATGCCTATTTTCTGGCTGGCACTCATGCTGGTTCTTCAGTTTTCCGTTAAAATGAATCTTCTGCCTGTTATGGGTATGGGCGATCTCTCCAAAGGCTTCGGCGATGTTGTGATCCACATGATCCTTCCCGGCTTCTGCCTCGCGACGATCCCGATGGCAACCTTTGCGAGAACCATGCGTTCCAGCATGATCGATATCATGAGCAGCGACTACATCCGATGTCTCAGAGCCCGTGGAATCAAAAAACTCAAAGTCATCCTGATCCACGGATTAAAGAATGCTCTCCCGCCGCTCATCACAGTTTTAGGTCTGCAGATCGCCGGAACCTTCACCGGTGCCATCATCACCGAGGGAATCTTCTCCTGGCCGGGCATGGGAACCATGATCAACACTGCGATCAACAACCGTGATTATTCCCTGATCCAGGGTGCGGTCCTGTTCTCCGCGATCATGTTCGTCTTCTGCAACATGCTGGTCGATATCGCCTACGCGATTCTGAATCCGAAAGTTAAACTGGAAAAGGGGTGATGAGTTATGACATTATCAAAAAAGAAAAAACCTGCTGCTGCGTCCTCCGTTGTTTCCGGTGAGGCGCTTGGAATGGATGCCAACATCGCAATGCTCGTAAAAGAGCGGAACGCGAACAATGCCTGGCATAAATTAGCGAGAAACAAAACAGCCCTCGTCGGCTTCTTCATCGTGGCTTTTATGGTAGTCATCGCCGTATTTGCCCCGCTCATCGCGCCATATGACCCAAACGCGATCAACCCGGTCCTGCCGTTTAAGGGAATCGGCACTCCCGGACATCTCTTCGGCACGGATGACCTTGGCCGTGATATCCTGTCCCGTATCATCTACGGCTCCCGTATTTCCATGATCGTTGCCGTAGGCGCCACCATCGTCGGCGCGATCATCGGCGTTCTCATCGGACTTACCGCCGGATATTTCGGTGGATGGATCGACGCGGTGCTCATGAGGATCATGGACGGCATGTTCTCCTTTCCGTTCATCCTGTTAGCCATGATCCTGATCACCGTTCTCGGAAACGGCGTCATGAACGTCATTCTGGCCATCGGTATCGCAAGCGTACCGGGATTTGCCCGTGTCACAAGAGGCCAGGTACTGATCGTAAAGGAAGAAGAATACTGCAACGCCTGCCGCGTTGTCGGTGTTTCCCCGGTAAGACTTCTGTTCTTACATATTTTGCCGAACTGTGTATCCCAGATCATCGTTTACGCGACACTCCGTATCGCAAGCGCTATCATCTCCGAGGCATCCTTAAGCTTCTTAGGACTCGGCATCGCGCTTCCGACCGCCTCCTGGGGCAGCATTCTCCGTGTCGGCCGTGACTGCCTGACAACCGCCCCGCACGTTGCGGGAACCGCAGGCGCGTTTATCCTCGTGACTGTTATCGGTTTCAACCTGTTGGGCGATGGTATCCGTGATGTCATGGATCCGAAAATGAAACAGTAGGAGGTGCAGGCTATGAGTGAAAACGATGCAATCTTAAAAGTAAATGGATTAAAAACATATTTCTATCAGGCAAGCGGCGTTTCCAAGGCTGTCGATGGCGTAAGCTTCAGCCTGCGTCAGGGCACGACCATGGGGATCGTCGGTGAATCCGGTTCCGGAAAGAGCGTCACAAGCGCTTCCGTGATGCGGCTCATGCCGGCAAAGACCGGAAAGATCGTGGACGGCTCCATTATCTTTGACGGTGTGGACATCCGGAATCTCTCCGAAGCGCAGATGGAAAAGTTCCGCGGCGATGAGTGCTGCATGATCTTCCAGAACCCGATGACTTCCCTTGATCCGGTATTCAAGATCGGCCACCAGATGGTGGAAATGATCAGAGAGCATGAAGAGATCAGCAAAAAGGAGGCCTGGAATAAGGCTGTTGAGGCACTGAAGCTTGTCGGCATCCCGGAAGCCGAGAAACGAATGGATGCGTATCCACATGAGCTTTCCGGCGGTATGTGCCAGCGTGTCATCATCGCCATGGCTGTCTGCGGACATCCGAAGCTCATCATCGCTGACGAGCCGACGACCGCCCTCGATGTGACCGTACAGGCCCAGGTTCTTGAGCTTTTAAAGGATCTCCAGAAGAAGCTCAACACAGCGATCTTACTCATCACCCACAACCTTGGCGTTGTCTGGGAGATGTGCGACACCGTCATGGTCATGTATGCAGGAAATACCGTAGAATACGCGGATACAAAGACGCTCTACAAAGAGCCGCTTCACCCGTACACCTGGGGTCTTTTAGACTCCATGCCGAAACTCAGCAGCTCCACAAAGGAGGACTTAAAGACGATCCCGGGCACACCGCCGGATCTCCGCCTTACCGGCCACTGCTGCAACTTTTATAACCGCTGTCCTTACGCGACGGAGATCTGCAGACAGCAGGTACCACCGCTTAAGGAAGTCGCTCCCGGACATTTCGTGGCATGCCACAGACAGGACGGCGAGCACAGATTAACACGAGGGGAAGTGAATATGACATGCAGAAAAATGTAATCATGAGCGTCGATCATCTCAGTAAGGATTTCGTGATCCGCGGAAAAAAAATAGGGGAAAAGAGTAAGCTTCTCCACGCATTGAGCGATGTTTCTTTTGATATTTATGAGGGTGAAACCCTTGGCATCATCGGTGAGTCCGGATGCGGCAAATCCACACTTGGACGCTGTCTTGTAAAGCTCCACAAGCCATCCGCCGGAACGATCATCTACAATGGCAAGGATCTCTGGAATCTGCCGGTCTACGAGCGCGAGGCAGCCCGCAGGGACATCCAGATGATCTTTCAGGATCCGTATTCCTCTCTGGACCCGAGAAAAACAGCTTCCTACTCTATTGAGGAAGCGATGAAGGTCCACCACATCGGTGACACCGCAAGGGAACGCCGTCAGAAAGCGTTAGAGTATCTTCAGGAGGTCGGTCTCGACATCCAGCACATGGAGCGCTATCCCCACGAGTTCTCCGGCGGCCAGAGGCAGCGTGTGAACATTGCCCGCGCCCTCTCCATGGAGCCGAAGATCATCGTCTGCGACGAGCCGGTATCCGCTCTGGACGTTTCGATCCAGGCACAGGTCATCAACCTCTTCCGCCGCCTGCAGAAGCAGTTTAACCTGACATATGTGTTCATCTCCCATGACCTCGGCATCATCAAATACATCAGCGACCGGATCATGATCATGTATCTGGGACGTGTCATGGAGTTCTACACCTCCGAGGGAATCTACGCAGATCCGAAGCACCCGTATACACAGGCACTTCTCTCCGCGATCCCGCCGGAAAGCCCCTTTGATAAAAAAGAACGCCTGCCCCTCACCGGCGATATCCCGAGCCCCATCGGGGATCAGGTTGGCTGCCCGCTCGCAGGCCGCTGCCCGCACTGCACGGAGCGCTGTAAGAAAGAAATTCCAAAGCTTGTGGACACCGGCGACGGACATATGGTAGCATGTTTCTTATACGAATAAAATCTCACAAATATCTTGATCCTTACAATTTTTATATTTAGGAGGAGTAATACACAATGGTAGATTCTAAAAAATTAATTTCTCTCGTCGAAAAATACGAAAAACTGATCTATGACACCGCTGACCATATCTGGGCACATCCGGAGACAGGATTCCGCGAGTGGAAGACTTCCGCCTACATGGAACAGCATTTTGAGGAGCTTGGCTACACACTTACAAAAGCCGGCAACATCCCGGGATTCTACACAGATCTCGACACAGGAAAGCCGGAAATCCTATTTCAACCGGCTTCACCGGACAGTTTATTCTGTTTTTAGTGTCAAATTTACGGAAAGGACGGGAGATCTTGTATGAAAAACTTTGTTATCACAGTTGCCAGAGGATTCGGTTCCGGCGGACGTGCAATCGCCGCCAAGCTGGCAGATGAGCTGAATATCCACAGCTACGACAACCGTATCCTGACGCTCGCTTCCCAGTACAGCGGTTATCCGGAACATTACTTTAAAGAGGCTGACGAGACCTTAAACGGCAGTCTGATCACGAAACAGCTTCAGGCACTGCCGAAACGCCATTCACCGACCGGTGAGTTATCGAGATTTACTTCAGATGACCGGCTCTTCGAGTACCAGAAGATCATCATCGAGAAGCTTGCCGCTTCGGAGTCCTGCGTGATCGTCGGAAAGTGCGCCGATTATATCTTAAAGGACTATGATAATGTGGTCAGCATCTATGTGGAAGCACCGAGAAGCTATACCCTGCGCCGTGTCATGGAGCGCATGGATGACATTACTGTCGAGGAAGCGCACCATCTGATCACGAAAACGGACAAGTACCGCGCGGACTATTATAAGTATTACACCGGAGGCAACTACTGGACAAATCCGGTCAACTATGACCTGACCTTCAACAACGCCAGACTCGGTGACGATCGCTGCGTGAAGCTTGTTCTCGAGTGTATGAAGTTGAAATTTGGGGATGATTTCAAAGAATATATGAAGAGTATCGGAAAAAATATTTGATATGCTATTTCACTAAATTTTGTAATACCGGTACCGGGGTCTTTCCAATCCTGTCCCCGTGCCCGGGTTCCCCGCCGCGTTCCCCTCTCTCTCACGCGGCGGGGATATTTTATTTCTCTAAATTTTCAAAATACGCTCTCAGCTCATCCACCAGCTCACCGAACTCTTTTCCGGTCTCATCCAGTGTGATGTCCGCATATTTCTCGTAGTACGGAAGTCTCTCATTGTAGAGATCCCTGAGTGTCATGCCGTCCTTTAAGACAACACCGCGGTCCACAAGGTTTCCGAGACGTGATTCCAGATCCTCATAGCAAAGTTTCAGATAAACGATCGTCGCGGTCTCTTTGTAGTGTTCCATGGCCTTCGCCTCATAGATCACGCTTCCGCCCGGCGCGATCACGGACTTCTCTACATCGAGATCCAGATTCGCCTGCTCCTCGACACGCAGGAAACCGTCATCGCCCTCTTCTGCGATGATCTCCTTCAAAAGCTTTCCGGTCTTCTCCTGGATCACAAGATCCACATCCACGAAGGAATATCCAAGACGCTTCGCAAGAAGCACGCCGATGGTGCTCTTTCCGGACGCCGGCATTCCGATCATCAGAATATTTTTTTTCTTCATAACTTATGCCTCGCTCTTTTGCCTGTCGCTGTAATTATCTCTGGTTAACTGTTCCGTATGACTGCAGTCACTCTGCAGACTACTTCTGTCTCTTCTTATCATTCCGCGGACCGTCGGATTTCTGACTATTCGCCTTTCTGGTTTGTTCCGGCCGGGTAGTTGCTTTCTTTCCGCCGTTCACGTCTGCAGACTTTCGAACTTTCCCGGCACCTCCGGCTTTTTCCGCTGATTTTGAAGTTTTCCTGCCAGCCTTCGCACCCTTTTCCTGCTTTCTCACGCTGTACCCGAAGCTTCCCAGCTCCTCGCCCATCCCATAATATCTTCCATGGGAATAGGCTAACGGCTTCGCCATGGAAAGATGGAAGGTGTCCTTTTCATCCATGTACGCCTCATCCACATCCACCGCCACAACATCGGCGATAAACATATGATGGCTTCCCAGCTCTTCCACCTTCACAACGCGGCACTCGATGTTCACCGGGCTCTCTTTGATCACCGGTACATCCACCACGTTCGCCTTCTCCGGGGTCAGCCCGGTCTCTTTCCACTTATCCACGTCGCGCCCGGAGCGCACGCCGCAGTAGTCTGTCGCCCAGGCCATGGACTCCGTCGTCAGGTTTACGACGAACTCCCCAGTTTCCTTCATCATATGGTAGGAGTGTCGTTCCGGCCGGACACTGATGGACAGCATCGGCGGATTCGTACAGATGGTTCCCGCCCATGCCACCGTAAAAATATTCGAATTTCCTTCCCGGTCAGCCACCGTCACAAGGACAGCTGGAACCGGGTACAGCATATTTCCTGGTTTAAACTGTCGTTTTCCCATCTTTACAGATCCTGCCTTTCTTCAATCGCGACCTTTCCGGCCTCTCACACCTGCAGTGTCTGCTATCCGTACTTTCTTTCAAATGTGTAACAACCGCTGCTTCCAACTTATAAATACGGCAGCCCGGTCATGACTTTTCCTGATCCAGCCGGTCCCACAGCCGAACTGCCGTCAAAAATTACTACTGTAATGCCATCATGATCTGCGGCGCAAGCTGTTTCTTTCTGGAAACAACGCCCGGAAGCTTCACGATTCCGGTCTGTCCGCTGACGTTCTCCATATCCTCATCCTTTACATGGAACGCATTGGCAATAAGCTGCTCCGCTCCCTGTCCGGTGCAGATCAGATCTGTGGACTCTGTCAGAATGTTTGTGAGCATGAAGAACATCATGTCGATCTCATGCTGCTCTCTCTCTTTCTCCGTATATGCGGACATTCTTGTTCTCAGATCCTTGAGCTCCACTGCATTTAAGGAGGTGATCTGGCCGATTCCGAATACGGAATTTCCTACTGTGAATCTCTTAAAATCCTGGTAGAAAATATCGCCGTCGGATTTTCCCTTCAGGTTGCTTCCTGCGGAGAACATGTCGATGGCGTACTTCTCGATATCGAGACCAGCGATCTGCGCGAGCGCAAGTCCGGCTGCCTTATCGATCGGTGTACAGGTCGGGGAACGGAATAACAGGGTATCGGAGATGATCGCGCTGCATAAGAGACCGGCGGTCGTTTTATCGATCTCCATGTGGTTCTCCTGGTACATCTGGTAGATGATGGTCGCGGTGCAGCCTAGGGGCTGGTTTCTGAAGAATACCGGGGACATGGTCTCAACAGTTCCGAGACGATGGTGGTCGATGATCTCGCGGATATCGGCGCTCTCCATGCCCTCTACGGCCTGGCTCTTCTCGTTGTGGTCCACAAGGATGATACTCTTTCCCTTTGCGCCTAAGAGGTTACGTCTGGAGATCATGCCGATGTACTTTCCGTCAGAATCAAGAATCGGGAAATCGCGGTGTCTCTTGCTCGCCATGATCTCGCGGATATCGTCGAGGTAATCTTCCTCAGAGAATTCGATGATGTTTTCCTTCGTCATAAAGTAGCTGATCGGCATGGACTGGTTGATCAGACGGGCTGTTGTGTAGGTGTCATACGGTGTCGTAATGACTGCACAGCCGCGCTCCTGTGCCAGTTTGCGGATCGTAAGGGATACACCTGCGCCCTCGCAGACGATAATGCAGCCTGCTTCCATCTCGATGGCGCAAAGCTGGGACTCATAACGGTTTCCGAGGATGACCAGGTCATGTTTTTCGATGTAGTTCTCCATCAGGTCCGGGTTTGCGGCCGCGATCAGGACTTTTCCGCGGTCAAAATATGCCTCAGAATCGCCGACTACCATACTTCCTTCCAGAGTATCAAGGATGTTCGCGTACTTCGTGCACGCTTTTGAGATAATGCTGCTGTCATATAAGTTCATGTAGGACTTGGTGATATCGCCGATCGTGATAACGCCCTCCAGGAGACCTTCCTCCGTCACACACGGAAGTGTGACGACGTTGTTCTCCTGCATGAGTCCCCATGCATTCTTTAAGGAAATTCCACGGGACACGCCTTTTGTCTTGCGGATCTCGATGTCCTTGACCTGCGTCTTGACGTTCTCCACGAGGCGCGGGGCCTTTAATTTAAAATAATCTAACACATACTGTGTCTCCGGGTTTACATTTCCGGCACGGCACGGCTCATAATTCTCGCCGGTAAGCTGATGCTTGAAACCAGCATAGCAGATGGCTGAGCAGATGGAATCCGTGTCAGGATTTCTGTGTCCCAGGACAAGTGTTTTTTTCAGTTCTTCAACTGCCATTGATCTTCTCCTTCTATTGCGTTTTTCTCAGACGTACAAATAAGAATGTGTTACAATAACTTCATAGTTCGTTCACAATTTGTTCACATTTGTTTTTTATACTTATTGCATAAACAAAAAGTCGTTTGACTTAACCAACTAGACAAATTGCACATAGATTTTTCATAATTGCCCCGGTTGTCGCGACCGGGGTCTCCTCTTTTTTAGGGGTAATGTGTGTCCACTTATGGCGGACACTTTTCTTTTTCACCCATACATGCGCTATGTGCGTTCACAGCAAAAAGGGAGTCCGTCACCGGACTCTCTCTTCTTTATCCGATGATCAGCTTCGCGGCACCGTAGATTCCGGCATCATTTCCAAGCTTCGCAAGAACGATGTCCGCCTTCTTTGTTGCCATCGGAGATAACTCATCGTGGTACCTCTTAATAATATCAGTCAGGAATATTCCGGCCTTGGATACACCGCCGCCGATCAGGAATGCCTGTGGATCCAGAACCATGGAGATCGTCGCAAGAGCCCAGCCAAGGTAATAGCAGGACTTATTGAGGGATTCCAGTGCAAGCGCATCTCCCGCCTTCGCTGCATCCAGCACGTTCTTCGCGCTGATGTTCTTTAAGCTTCTGAGAGTGGACGGGCGGTTATCTGCCGCCAGCATTCTTCTTGCGGTTCTGGCGATTCCTGTCGCGGAAGCCACCTGCTCTAAGCAGCCGTGTCCGCCACAATTGCACGCCTCTTTCTCACCTTCCATCACATGGATATGGCCGATCTCACCGCCGACCCCCTGTTCGCCGGTCCAGATCTTTTCATTCAGGATAATGCCGCCGCCGACGCCGGTTCCCAGAGTTACCATGACAAGGTTTTTGTAGCCTTTTCCGCCTCCCTGCCACATCTCACCGAGAGCCGCGACGTTCGCGTCATTTCCGCTTTTTACGACCATACCATCCAGCAGTCTGCTGAGCTCCTGCTGCGGATTTCCGGCCTTCCAGCCGAGGTTTACACACACTTCGCAGTGTCCGTTCGGAAGAACCGGTCCAGGGAATCCCATTCCCGCTCCGGAAAAATCAGAGAGCTCCAGACCGCTTTCCTTTGCCGTTCTGCGGATCGAAGCCGCAATATCGCCCAGGATATACTTTCCGTTCTCCTCTTTTCTTGTCGGAATCTCCCACTTCTTTACGAGAGTTCCGTCCTCCTCAAAGATACCGAGCTTCACGCTTGTTCCGCCGATATCGATTCCAATACACTTTAAACTCATGTGTGCTCCCCTTTTCCCTGATTTTCCGCTATCCGTCCAACAACGGCTTTCAGCCATCTGTCCGGACAGCACACGACCTTGCGGAGCTGCCGCCCCATAGTCCAGGCGCCAGCCCCTATTTTTCACAGCCGCCCATTTCACATCGGGCTGCCGCATTTTCCATCTATCTGATTAGAACAGGGTCTTTACAGTATTTACAACGTTCTCGACCGTAAATCCGAACTTCTCGAACAATTTTGCTGCCGGACCGCTTGCTCCGAAGCTCTTCATGGTCACATAAGCTCCGTCGAGGCCGACATACTTGCCCCAGCCGAAGTCGGAAAGTGCCTCAACGACAATTCTTCTTCTGACTTCCTTCGGAAGTACGGACTCCTTGTACTCTGCGCTCTGCTCCTCGAAGATATCCATACACGGCATGGATACGACGCGGATCTTCTTGCCTTCAGCTGTAAGCTCTGCTTTCGCCTTAACCGCAAGATCAACCTCCGAACCGCTTGCGATCAGGATTGCGTCCGGTGTTCCCTCGCAGTCATCGATCACATAGCCGCCCTTTAACGCGTCCTTGCTGCTTCCCGGGATCGGATTGAGGTTCTGTCTGGAAAGGACAAGCGCTGTCGGTGTCTTCTCAGATGTTACTGCAGACAGCCATGCTGCGGATGTCTCTGTCGCGTCACACGGACGGAATACATGGAAGTTCGGCATTGCGCGGAACATAGCGAGCTGCTCGATCGGCTCGTGGGTCGGTCCGTCTTCGCCAACGCCGATGCTGTCGTGAGTCAGAACAAATGTCAGCGGAACTCCCATCAGTGCGGAAAGTCTCGCCATCGGTTTTACATAATCACTGAACACGAAGAATGTCGCAACATAAGCGCGGAGACCGCCGTGAAGCATGATACCGTTGCCGATCGCTGTCATTGCAAGCTCTCTTACGCCGAAGTGGAGGTTTCTGCCTGCCGGGTTCTCTGCGGAGAAGTCGCCCGCATCCTTCATGGCTGTCTTGTTGGACGGAGCAAGGTCAGCAGAACCGCCGATCATGTTCGGCATGATGTCCTTTAAGATGTTGATCATCTTGCCGGAAAGGGAACGTGTTGCCTCTGCCTTGTCTTTTGTGAGCCAGAGTGCCTCGTTCTCGATCAGTGACTTTGCGTCCGGAGCTGTGTGGTACTGCTCCCAGAGCTTCTCCATCTCCGGGTACTCGTCGCAGTATGCGGCAAACATAGCGTTCCATGCTGCCTCAACGTCTGCCTTCTCCTCCGCGAGACGGGAATAATGCTCATAGACCTCTTCCGGTACAAAGAACGGCTCCTCATACTGCCAGCCGAGAGTCTCTCTCATTGCTTTGATGTTGTCAACACCTAACGGCTCGCCGTGGGCGCTTGCCTTGCCCTGTTTAGCCGGGCAGCCGAAGCCGATCTCAGTCTTGATGGTGATGAAGGACGGATGCTCAGTATCAGCCTTTGCAACCTCAATTGCTGCGCCGATGGCATCGATATCTGTTCCGTCTTCAACGGTAATTGTCTGGAAGCCGAATGCTTTCATGCGCTCTTCCACGTTCTCGCGGAATGCGATGTCTGTGCTTCCCTCGATGGAGATGCGGTTGGAATCGTAGAGAACGATAAGTTTACCAAGTCCAAGTGTTCCTGCAAGGGAGAATGCCTCAGAGGAAATTCCCTCCATCATGCAGCCGTCGCCGCCGAGTACATATGTGAAGTGATCGACAACCGGGTAGCTTTCCTTGTTGAATACGGATGCCAGATGCTTCTCAGCCATTGCCATACCAACAGCCATGCCCATACCTGCGCCTAACGGTCCTGTTGTAGCCTCAACGCCTACGGTGTGGCCGTATTCCGGATGTCCCGGAGTCAGGGAGCCGACCTGACGGAAGTTCATAAGGTCTTCCTTTGTAAGGCCGTATCCGAACAGGTGAAGCAGGGAATACAACAGCATGGAGCCATGTCCGCCGGATAAGATAAAGCGGTCACGGTTTGCCCACTCCGGGTTTGCCGGATTGTGGTTCATGTGGTGTGCCCAGAGCTCATAAGCCATCGGCGCACTGCCGAGGGGAAGTCCCGGATGGCCGGAATTTGCCTTCTGGATCGCATCTGCGGATAAAATTCTGATGGAATTGATCGCCAGATTGTCGATTGTGTTCATTGTTTCATTCCTCCTGATAATCCATAGGTGTGGTAACTGTTCATTTTCTTCACAGTTATCAGTGTTGTAACATGTTTTCACTATTACATTTATTTACCTTAATTTAATCTCTTTCATTACCTCGCTGCCTGCGGTAATCAGAGAATTGGTACGATTTTTGCCTGCTCTTACGAGCGATACAGAAAAGTCAAACTGTCCGTTAAACCTCTCGTGTCCGTCCAGGTTGTATTCCCTGCACGATTCCTCATTATACAGGATAAGCCTGTCCCCGTCAATGAGGACGCCTGTGTAGGCGTAGTCAAAATCAATGCTTGTAACCTTCTTTCCATCCGTGTTGTATACATCAAGCCGGTACGGACTTCCGGAGGTACTGTCGACAACGACAGCCGCATATTTATCTGAGTAGCAGATACTCTGGATCTCTTCATCCACCGGAACAAACGTGACATTTGTGTCCGGGATCACATTTTTTACAGAGATAAAGGTCAGCCCTTTATCGGAAAAGGCGCAGACCGTCTGATCATTTAAGTAGCGGATGCGTCCCACCATCTTGTCATCAAATTCTTCTTCAAAAGCGGCGATAAAACGGTTGTTGACATTTTTTCCGATCTCAGAGAAATCGTAGAACGCCACCTTGTTCTTCAGAGCGCCATTTTTCATGTACATAACGGACATGACGATCTGTTTTCCGTCTGGAGAAAGCGCGATGTCCACCGGATATCCATCTCCGGATAAGAGCATCTTGATGTTGATCCCCAGCGACTCGCCGTCCTTCTTGAAGTAGAATATGTAGCTCGCCGTGCTGTCCTCAACAACTGCCGCCGCAACGCCGCGGGCAGATACCGCTGCTTTCGTGATCGGAAGCTGTGTCTTCGCCGTTCCGGTACATCCCTCTTTGCTGCAGATGTACATCTCGTTTCCCTGCTGGTCCGCGATCACAGCGTAGTCCCCGTTGATGTTGATGATCGGTGTTTTCATCTCATAGCTCTGGGTCCAGATCGTTTTGCCGGAGGCATCGATATAGGAAGCGCCGTCCTTTGTATACTTGATCATATTATCGCCGAACATGGCAAATTTTACGAAACTGCTGTCACTGACGTTTTTTGATGCCTCCGCAGGTGCGGAAGTCTCCGCGGACGCCGTCTCATCCGGATTTCCGCTTCCCGCCCCGGAAGCTCCGGAGCTTTCTGCCGAAGCAGTCTCACCGGCTCCGTCTGTCCCTGCACTGTCAGCCGCGGCACTTGTCTCTGCTGCCTGTGTTTTCTTATCCGCGCCAGAGTTTTCTGTGTAGCGCATGGACCGCTCCCACTGGACGCTGTAGCCGGTATACTCATATTCATTCATGTACCGGTAGCCGGTAAAACCTAATGCCGCAATAAAACAGACGGCCGCGGCCGCGATGATCCGCTTTTTTCTTTTATATTTGGCAAGCCGGCCACCATCCATCGGTTCTTCCGATCCGTTGTCCGGCATCTGTACGATATTCTGTCTGAGCTGCCTTTTTTTGTTCTCTCTGTCCATAGATTGCATATCACTCATAAAAAATCTCCTGAAAATGGACATATATAGGCTAGTATACACCATTTTCAGGAGATGCGCATTAAATTCTTTGTTTTTATTGCAGTTCATTTTGCGGGGCGGAACCAATCTTGACCTGCAAGATAATTTTTCAAAATTTTTACAGGTTCTGATACATTTTTAACAGGAGAAAAGTCTGAAATTTACGGCAGAACCAGCTTCTGCCCTGCCACAATATGGTCCACATTGTCCAGGTGGTTCAGTTCGCAGATTTCGGACAGCCGCTTCAAATTTCCATACTCTTTCCAGCAGATTCCGTATAACGTCTCCCCGTCACCGATCTCATAGATCCGGTAGCCGTTTGCGGACGCGGCAGCGTAATCGACGGGTTCCTTCTTGGAACTTTCCGTGCTGCTCTGTTCACTCTCTTTTCCCATTCCGACGCGGGGCTGGGTCGGAGACTCGGCGCTGATGGACGGAACTGCCTCCTCTACAGCACCGGATGCGGCGGCGGTCTCATTGCTGGCTGCCGCCGCGGTGTCTGACGGCTGGCTCACTGTGCCCGTCTGCCCACCGGAACTGCCTGGCGTGGACTGCGCCTGCGGCCCATCTGTACTGCCTGTACTATGATTCTGCGGCTGACTGTCCACGCTGGCGGCCTCCGTATCCGTCGCGGCTTCCGTCGTCTCCATAGTCTCCGCCGCATAACTTTCCCCGGTCTCACCGCTGGCCTCTGTCGGGAACACATTTCCCGGGCGCTCCTCGATGACAAAATCCGGCTCCTGATTCAGCTTGTCCAGGTAATCACTCCAGTTCGCCGTCCCCGCAGGCACCACAGAAGTCAGCACAGACTCCATCTGCCGCATCTTGTGATAATTGTTGACGAGGACCACACCTCCTGCCAGCACCGCCACCGTGAGGACCCCGCAGGCCGTCCCCAGGATTCCGGACATATGCCGTCCGGCATCCGCCTGTTCTTTCCGAACCGTCATCCGCTGGCGGAAATCCTTAATGACCTTCTCGTGGGACCCGGACTCCACCCGGCGAACATCTTTCCGCGTCACCATGTAATCCTGCATCATCTGATTCCGCTCATAGTAGATACAGTGGCCCTTTAACCGGTAAAATCCGTCCTCCGATGTGACATAGACCGCCTCCTCGCCTTCCAGTCCATGATTCAGGTACATAAGCTTGTTCTTCCCATTGAAATACTGGTTGTGCTGCTTCCAGTAATTCAGCGGACTCAACTGGCTCGACGGCGCCCCGCAGATAAACCATCCCTGGACCGTCCGCTTCGGAAATGACTCCTCAATTCCCCGGTATGCCTTCTTCCAGGCATTCTCCGAGAATTCTATCTTCTCCCCGGACACCTCCACGTCCTCCATCTCGATGGCCCCATCGATAAAGATATACGGCGTCCCGTCATAATTTTCCGTGCTGCCCAGCAGAAGTCCCACCCGCAGCGTCTGGTTTCCCGCCGGATACAGGCGCTTTAAATATGTATTTACATAATCCTCCACATACAGCCGGACCACCTGGTCCGTGTCACCGATCTGGCGGATATTTTTCGGAAGTTTCGGAAACGGATTGTATAATTCTCCCATGCTGTCACCTCGTTCTATCTTCAGGCGGCCGGCATGTCCAGATACCGGCCGCCTCTATATTTACGCGAACCACGAAACCGTGCTTCGTCGGATTCTTTCCGAAGTATAGCATGATACACCCGCAAAACATGTCAAAACGGTGCAGCCTGACTGGAAAAGTTTTCGACACGTCTCCCAATGATCCGCATCCCGAGACAGATGCTGCGGCTGATGCAGTCCGCCAGGCGCATGACCATGGACAGGCGGATGCTCTGCAAAAACAGGGGATCCCCGCTCTCCGCCCCGCCGACGATCCCGGTAATGGAGATGTCACCCACGGCGGCAAGCTCCTTCCGAACGCCCAGTCCCGGGCGGAGCGGTCCTTTTTCCAGTGTCACGAGCCCCACATGATCCCAACGACCAACGGCGGCATCCACGGCGATGATGATCGCGTCCGGATAATGTTCCTCGATATGCTCCAGCGTCCGGTCAAGATTCACCGCATGGACCGGATGTTCCAGTGTCCCGATCACCACCACATTGCTGATCTCCTCCGCCTCCAGCCGTGAACCAATGAGCGGCCCCAGGCTGTCCCCCGTGGACCGGTCCGTCCCGATACACAAAAACACCACCTGGCGGCGGCCAGATGCCCGCATCTCATTCATCAAAAGAAGCAGAAGTCTCGCCGCAAATTTCTCCGCTTCAAATCCCGCTTCCGTATCATAATAAGTGATCTTCCGCCTCCCGAATCTCATGGTAAACACTCCGTTTCCTGGCTGGTTTCTATGAGACATTATAGGCAGAATACGCAGAGATTATACATGTTATTCCCTCTCCGTTCTGTTCGTTACTTTTCACGATATTTTTATGTAATATGGAATTTCTCAAAAATCTCCCATTATAAAAAAGAATGTGCCTTGGCACATTCTCGCGCCTCGCGCGGTCACTTGCGACAATCTACATCTTCGCGCGAGTGCGCATCTTTGGCACGTTAGTGCCTTTTTATGTAACAGGGAATTCCTCGGAATTTCCTGTTACATAAAAAAGAGACCAGGTACCC
>NZ_QWGO01000008.1:61585-126291 GCF_003435535.1 Desulfotomaculum sp. OF05-3
AGACCAGGTACCCTCAAATACCCAGTCTCTCATCAAATCTCTATTTTGCTTAGTAATCAAAGTGCATCATATCCGCTCTGCTGAATCCGGCTCCCCAGTTCCATCCATGTTTTCCAAATGCCTTCACAACATCACTGTCACGTCCAATGGAATACGGATTCACGCCCGGCTCCCATTTATTTCCGACGAGAACTGTTGTACCGTCTACATCGATCTGCGGGTTTGCGTCAGGATTGATATCAATGGCAGTTCCAGAACTATGGTTGCTTCCAAGTCCGTTGCTTCTCCAGTTGTATCCGCCGACACTCTCGATCGGGAACTGCTCCGGTCCATTATAGATCTCTGTAAAGATCTCCTTTACATCATTCGCGATGGAGCTTAACACCTGCACATGCGCTGTTCCGGCAACCTTCTGGCCATTTCTCAGTCTCCATACCGGAATCTCCACACTGGCCATCTCAGCGGATGCGGTCGCATCACACGGATTGGCCGCGATTCGGTCAACCTGTTCTCTCACTTTTGCTATTTCATCCGGATTGTAAGCATCCCAATTATAATATTTTGAAGAATAGTGATAAGCTGCCTTATCTATTTCGCTCAAGTAATCAGCTTTCAGATACCAGTCCGGATCATAATTATAGCCATAATTCCAATAACCGGAATTATTCGAATTGCTGTTACTGTTGGAACCACCGCTACTGTTTCCGGAAGTTCCAGAGCTGCTGTTCTTCGTCTCCCCACCGGCTTTCTGCTTTACCTCGCCGCCAACGACCCAGGCACCGATCCTGTTTACCTGATAGCCGTCCGGTGTTGTCGTATTTCTCAGGACATAGCCGTTTTCATCAAAATAGAAGCTCTCTGCCATTCCATCATTGTCCGTATCGATCCATGCCCATCTTCCCTTCGGATAGGAACCGTCATCAAACTGGTACCACATTCCGTTCGCGTCGGATTTCCATGTTCCCGCAAATGAGGCAAATGGCATTGCCATGCAGAATACCGCGGCAGCAACCGCAATCTTCATTCCAATCTTTCTCATCTTTTGTTTTCCTCCCCTGTGATGCCGTTCTTCCTGTCTTTTTCGCACCACTTTAAAATATACTTTTTCTCCAACTATCCAGTACCTTTATAGTTACAAGCAAAAATCCATTCCGGATCAGCTGCGCCGATGGGATTTTTTCCTTCCAGCTTATGTTTTCTTGCGGTCAGCACAGCAAGCGTGCAGACCTACTGAACAGTTATCTTTTTCTTTTCCATTCGTTTTTTATACGAATCGGTATTTTCGTCGGACTTGCTGAGCGTTTTTTACTTTGCCGTCTCTTCCTGGCTCTTATAAACAGCAATCGCGTCACTTATATTGGACGCTGCTCCGCTTCTCACGATATCCGCCAGCGCCTGCAGCTTCTCAGAAGTCATATAGCCTTTTCCTATATATACCTCGTAGTTATCCGTAATAAACAGCGATTTCTCCTTCGCCGCTGTACGCGTACTGCGGAGTTTTTCCGACAAAGAAGCAAGATCATCCTCCATCCGGCCGATCTCTTCTTTATTGTTTGCCGTGATCTCGTCGGAGATGATCGTCCGCGTCACGGTATCGAAGGTCGTCAGCGCTTCTTTCTTTTTCCGGTTGATCTCAGCCACATCCTGATCGAGCTGGGCAATCTCGTCATCGAATTTCTGGAGATTGTAGATCGTCTCGTTCTTGTCCCGGCGGATCGTCTTCGCGATCACTTTCATCTCTTTTTTATTTGCACGGATCTTCGCACGGATGCCAAGTCCCTCTTTCAACACGTCCATGTAGCGCACCTTGGTCATATTTCCCACCGTCACATAGATTCCGCCGAAAATAAGGATCGCCGCCACATAAATTCCAACGAGATACATGGTCCGTCTCTCCGGGATCAGAAAATACGTGCCGCAGGGAATCGCAAGAAAACAGATCAGGATCGTCACAAGAAGTGCCAGAAAATCCTTAAATGTCCTCGTAAAGTAAAGTGCGTAGTAATAATTTCCCCGGCAGAAGCCCGGAACATGGTTGGCCTTAAATAAGGTCTTGATCTGATCCGCCAGTTCTTTATTTTCCCGCACAAGTCCCCGGGTGTCCTCCTCGATCCGTTCCTTGACGCCCTGGTTTTTTGCTTTTTCACGCTTCGCTTTTACTTTTTTAAGCCGCTCCTGGGCCTTTCCGAGTTCCGCGTCATAGCTTTTTGTGATCTCTTCTTTCCGCTGCTTCACCGTCTGACTGATGGTTTCTGTAACAGAACGCTGTTTTCCCTTAAGGGAACTCTCTAACTTTTTCTCGTCCGCTTCGAGCTGCTCCACTTCTGTATTCAGAGCTTCCAGTTCCTGTACTGCCTGTCCTGCGCTGGCAAAAAAAGCAGCATAATCTGTAATTGGCTGTCCCATCTTTTGTCCTCCTGGCTCTGGTTCAAGTATGTCATCAAAATGTCCATATAGATATAGATTACTACAATTTTTCTGACGATACAAGGCATTTTGGGCAAAATGTTGTGCCTTTACTTTCTGGAAAAAATCCGTTATACTGTTTTTCAAATCATGATCGTGAAAGCAATCGAATGGAGGACGTTTTTATGTTCCGGATCTGGGGAAAAATATGGAAAGATAACCATCTTGTGCGAGATATGGTTTCCTGCAATAACGACTATTCCATGTCAAGAACCGCCATGGTATTTCAGGCACTGGATGAGATCTGCCATGAATTTGACTTAAGCCAGCCAATCTGGCTCGACTCGAATATCCGCGACTTTCAGCTGCATGATAAGACGCGGTTTACGAAGGACAGTTTTATTGAATCGATCGATTTTGATTATCTGGAATTTCAGGTGATCGAGGAGTAAGCTCCGGTTCATGCACCGTGCAGGCAAAAACCGGAACGAAAGCAGGATAACCTTCCGGGAAATATGGTAATCACCTGATGGATCTCCGCAGGCAGTGTCTTGCCGACGGAGAACAATCAAATTCAAGTCGAACGTCCGTGAGACTTGGCGCGTGATTCTGGTCAGCGCAAGCTGACATATTCTTTACAGAATCACTGCGCATCCTCGCGGAGCGTTTCTCTCAGTCGGAGACCTAACTCCCACTGAGACTAATTTGTTATGACTCACCACCTGAAATGGTGGGAGTCTTCTCGACTGAGATAAAAATCAGCCCAACATCCTATCGTGTATTTCCTGTCTGGAGAACACCTGGATATCGGGCTGATTTTTATTTTCATCTCTATCTACGGCTGACTTTTTGCGAATGTTTTTTCTCTTTCTGCCATCTGCATACTTCGCCTCACAAGCCGCATAAAATATTCGTCCTTATAACTTATAATCTCTTGAGAAGCGCCTCTCTTGCCTCCTCATAGCCCGGTTTTCCAAGCAGGGCGAACATGTTCTTCTTGTAGCTCTCAACACCCGGCTGGTTAAACGGGTTGACACCAAGGATGTAGCCGCTGACGCCGCAGGCAAACTCGAAGAAGTAGAACAGCTGGCCAAGGCTGTAAGCATCCTGCGCCGGGATCTTCACCATAAGATTCGGCACGCTGCCGTCTGTGTGCGCGAGGATCGTTCCGTTCATGGCGCTCTTGTTTACAAAATCAACCGTCTTTCCTGCCAGATAGTTCATACCATCTGTGTCGACATCCTCTTTCTGAAGGACGATCTCCGCCGGAGATTCTTCCACGTTCAGAACGGTCTCGAACATGATACGTGCGCCGTCCTGGATAAACTGCCCCATGGAGTGAAGGTCTGTTGTGAGATCAACGGCTGCCGGGAAAATACCTCTCTGGTCTTTTCCTTCGCTCTCACCGAAGAGCTGTTTCCACCACTCAGATACATAATGAAGGCTCGGCTCGTAGTTTGCTACGATCTCCACCTGTTTTCCTTTTCTTAACAGGATGTTGCGGACCGCGGCATATAAAAGTGCCGGGTTCTTCTCATACTCTGTCTCAAGAGCGACCTTTCTTGCGTCCGCTGCACCTGTCATCAGGGCGTCGATATCTGCTCCGCTGACTGCGATCGGTAAAAGACCTACGGCTGTGAGCACGGAAAAACGTCCTCCAACGTCATCCGGAACAACGAAGCTCTCGTATCCCTCTTCGTTTGCCAGATTCTTTAAAGCTCCCTTTGCCTTGTCTGTGGTCGCATAAATTCTCTTGTTGGCCTCTTCCTTGCCATACTTGCCGATCAGCATTTCCTTGAATACGCGGAAAGCGATCGCCGGCTCTGTGGTTGTGCCGGACTTAGATATAATATTAATGGAGAAATCTTTTCCTTCCAGTACATCCTGAAGATCATGGATATATTTGCTGCTGATGCTGTTTCCTACGAAATAGATCTCAGGAGTTTTTCTCTTTCCCTTCGGCAGCACATTGTAGAAGCTGTGGGATAAAAACTCGATCGCAGCGCGGGCTCCGAGGTAAGATCCGCCGATACCGATCACGAGAAGCACATCGGAATCTCCCTGAATCTTTTCTGCCGCTTTCTTGATCCTTGCAAACTCTTCTTTATCATAATCAACCGGGAGGTCGATCCATCCAAGATAGTCATTGCCTGCACCGGATTTTGCTGTCAGGACATCTTTCGCGCCCATAACGGTGCTCTTCATGTTTTTCATTTCCTCTTCGCTGATAAATCCGGCTGTCTTGGAATAATCAAATACGATTTCTTTACCCATAACCCTGTCTCCTTTTCTTGTGTGAGATTCACAATCTCCGTTCGTTATTATACCACTTCGTGAAACCCTTGACAATGGACGGAAGCAATTTTATCGGCACTACATCTTCACTCATCATCCGCTTTCCTCCCCCAGGTTTTAAGCACTGCGCCGTGCTCCTGATTTTTCGATTTGTTTGCCGTTCTGTTTCACCGTCTGCCTTGTATTGTTAAAATATGGACTACCTTGCTGATTTTATACCCCGCCACTCTGCAATGTATTAAACAGCGTCTTCAGCATGTCCAGCTCCGCCGGCGGGATTGAATTCCGTATCAGATCCAGCCTGTCCGAATCTTTCAGCATCTCCTCCGGTTGCTCCCTGCTCGCGGCGATCTGCTTCAGGCTCTCGCTCAGATGATTGATACTCTGGGCAAGCTCCGTCTCACTTGTCGGTACTTTTCCGCCTGTTCCTGAATTGTCCTGTCCGATATCCCGGATATTTTGAACTGTGCCTCTATTATAATCGGCCTTTCCCGCCATTTTTTTCGATGAACTGCCTGCGCTGTTCTCATTTACGGCCTGGTCGTCCTCATTTTCCTGGAACGCAGGTCCTTTTCCGTCCAGCCGTGACATTCTCCCGGTGTCCCTGGTCCTGGCGAGACTCCCTTTTTCCACATGATCCGTTTCCCCGTTCCCGCCAGCAGCCTGTGCGTCCTTCTTTTTTCCAAGGACAGAAAAGCGGCTGTTGAGCTTTTCTTTTCTCACATTTTCCTGGTTTCTTCCATATCCAATGCCGCTGGTGCCTGAAAAATCTACGATATCGGAAGAGCCCGCCGCCTTTTTCCGCTCCTGCCCGGCATAGGCGCTGTTATCCACACTTTTATAAAAATGCGGAGAGTTTTCCACATAATCAACTAAATGATCCGCAAGCTGTTTCCGTTTTGTCCCGGCACCGATCCCGTTGTCTACAAATGCGAGGAACAATCCGCCAAAAACGCCCGCTGCCCCGTAGAGCACAATATAATAGTTGTCACACCGATACCAGTAAGCACCGAACGCCGCCGCTCCGCCTGCCATAAAGCAGAGGATCATCGCCTGCACCGACAGGTTATCCCACCCGTCAAGGCTCATATGCAGGAAGCGGAATCCGTAGAGCTGTTTTTCTATGTACGCGTTCACATTTCGGATCCCGTGGTTAATAAGGAACACATTTTCCATGCGCTGTTTCAGCGCCTTTAAATTTTTATCCTTCGTGAGAGCCATGTTTCCGGTTTCCTTGATCAATCTTTTGTAGAGGCTGCCTGTTACGAGTGTGCTGAGTGTCCCGAGCGCACAGATCGCTGCCAGGACATAGAGCATTCTCCCTGTCTGTAAAAATTCCAGCATAATCAGTTCCCCTTTCTTCGTCCAGATCAATTCCAGATGATGCCACTAATTATACCGGGCTAGAATGTTTTTGAGAAGGTTGAGAACGGAAGAATCGTTCGTCAAATGGGGACAGGAATCGCGTTTTAAGGTGATAGTGGAGGTAAAATATTCTCGTAGAAAGTAGTTCTCGCAGCTTTCTTGCTCCAGAAAACTTTTTGAGTCTTCTCTTTTTAGATTCTCTTTACAAGTGCAAGCATCAGGTTCACGGAATGCTCAACAGCCTTTGCCTCAAACTCGCTGTAATCCATATGGGCGCTGTCATCTGCCTTGTCGGAGATCGCACGGACGATCAGGTACGGAACCTTGTTTAAGTATGCGGCCTGAGCGACTGCTGCGCCTTCCATCTCTGTGCAGTACGCGTCGAAGGTGTCATGGATCCAGTTCTTTTTCTCCTTGCTGTCGATAAACTGGTCACCGCTGGCAACGCGTCCCTTGAAAGTGCTGATATCCGGGTTTGCCTCTCTGCATGCCTCTTCCGCGAGAGCTAAAAGTCGCTCATCCGCCGGGAATTCCTTCACGCCAAGCTGGGGAATCTCACCTGCCGGATATCCGAATCCGCCTGCGTCCACATCGTGCTGTACTGCAACAGTAGAGAGAACGAGGTCACCGATATTGATCTCATTTCTTAAGGAACCTGCGATTCCTGTATTTACGATTCCATCCACCTGATAAAGATCCACAAGGATCTGGCTGCAGATACCGGCGTTTACCTTACCGATACCGGAACGAACGATGACAACGTCCTTTCCCTCCAGTTTTCCCTTGCAGAAATTCATTCCTGCCACTGTCTTCATCTCTGTCTCTGTCATTTTCGCGCGAAGCTTCTCGACTTCCACTTCCATTGCTCCGATAATACCAAGCATTTGAATTCCTCCGTGTTGTATCATATGATTTTAGTCTGATCTCGAAAGCAGCAGTTCATCTGCTGCTCTTAAACATAGATTCTGTCTGAGTTTCAGACGCGTTCTTACCGTCTTTATCGTTCTCATTATACGGGATACAAAGCGGAAGGTCAAATAAAATCCTTAGCTCATCCGCCGATAAAATCCTCAACTCATCCGTCGATCTCCAAAATGACCAAGTCACTAAGTTCGCTCGCTCTTCTACTCACCTCGAACTAAGCTGGCTCGTTTTTAATAATTCCGATATTTGCTTCGTCTGTAACCTGTAAACTTATTTTTTCCGTCTGGAAATCTTGCTTTATCGCCTATTCTCAGCTCTTTCCGCGCTTCTCTTGACAATGATTCTCTGCTGTGAGTATAATAAGGATACTTTCAAATTGGCCGCAAGGTCATATTTTTTACAAACGGAGGTTTTTATATGGTATACAAGACACAGGGCACCTGCTCCAGAGAAATCCATTTTGATGTAGAGAACAACAAACTCAAAAATGTAAGCTTCGTTGGCGGCTGCAATGGAAACTTAAAAGGTATCGGCCTTCTCGTTGAAGGCATGGATATCGACGATGTCATCAAGAGAGTCGAAGGCGTAAGCTGCAACGGCCGCCCAACCTCATGTCCAGACCAGCTTGCAAGAGCTTTAAAGCAGTATAAGGAGCAGCAGGCTTAAACATCAAAAGTGAGTCATTTCCAGACGTAAAAATAGCCCCGCAAGAGGTTTGTTGTGCGCGGGGCTATTTCTTTTATTCAGTTCATAAATTGTCGAATCATTATTCTCACCGGCCTCGACCGGTTTTATCTACGGTGTCTTCCCATCAACCATCTCCCTTTATCAGTTTGTATCTATATTATTCGGCCGAAATAATATACTAAAAATTAAACTTCATGGTCGGTGAGAAGAACACCGTTTGTCTGGGTAACTTTAGCTTCCGCCTCGTCGCCCCACTCAACAAGATGCATTGCACGGGCGCGATAATAACGATTAAGTTCACACCCTGTCACTGTAAATCCCACATGATAAGAGGTTAACTCAGGATCTTCAGCTTTACTTTTTTCAAAATCCCAGTGGTCAACCTTTGACCAGCTTTCAGCTTTCTCATCCCAAACTTCCAAAAAAACCGTCTGATATATTACATCTACAACTTTATGAGCATAGGTATCTACTGAAATATGCAAAGTTCCATCTTTTTGATTAGTTATTTCAATTAAGCCAGCTGATAACATAATACCTCGTGTACTATTATTGATACTAGCTATTGCTGTCGTTTCGTTATTCTGTAATAATACACTTTCTTCAATATTCTCAGGTATTCTTTCCTCTGTTATGGCTGGCATTGCATAAGCTATATTAGCCATCATAAACAGACAAATTAAAATACTGCCAAGTGTTCTTTTTAGAGTTTTCATAAATCCATCTCTCCTTTATTTGTTTTATATATATAAACGTAAATAAATGAGAGATGTGACCACTTTTTTAATAAAAATATAAATATTCTAGAATTTCTTTAAATTCTGTCTCAGGTATGCAGCCATGAATATAATAGTAATTATTATTGAAAATAATCATTGCCTCACATTCTTGTTCCCCATTTTCTAAATTATTTACTGAATATTCTATTTTTTTATTCATCCATTTATTTGTAAGTTCTCGAGATATTGCCCTATCAGATCCTGTCCCTGCTGATGAACTGTTTTCCTTTTTTCGTTGAATGAGATAAATCGCATTATCCCGATACAAAAATTGAATATCAAGCCCATCCTTATATATTTCAAATGAATCGTATAGCATTTCTTCAGGACAATATCCAAGTTCCAAAAATGGAATATCCAATTGTTTTTTTACCGCATCATATACTTTTTCTAATTGCGATTCATTGAAATTATTCTTGTCATTATCCAAGAAAATTTTTGTAGGCTTACCCGTTTGTCTAAAGAAATAACTCTTCTTCCCAATCGCCGTCCCCCCAAGCATCCCTGCAATCACTGCCACCAACGCCGCAGTGGCAAGGACCTTCTTCTTTCCGAATCGTATCACTTTCTTCTCATTCTTCTTTTTCTCTTCCGCTTCAGAGATTACTGTTACCGTCTTCTTTGGAAGCTCTTCTGCAATTTGAATGTTGGCTGATTCGTTCTGTGGAACCAGAGTCGGTGTCTGGGAGGCGGTTTCCTTTTCAAGTTCGGCTTTTCGTGCCAGGAAACGTTTCATGAGTCGATCTTCGGCGCCAGTGAAGTTTACATCTTTGAAAGTCTCGTTTGCCTGATCCAGCTGTTTTAACAGCTGATCATCCGAATAGCCAAACGCTTCCCGAAGACATTCGCTTATTTTCTGATCCTCACGATTCTCCGTGTCTGCCATGATTCAGCACCTCGCTTCTTCCTTTGTATCTATTAGGGGTTGACATTTCTCTTTCAGCCGTTACTATTAAATAGTCAGCAGCTGTGAAATTCTTGCTCCATGGAGGCAATTTTTATGAAAACCATTCTTCTCACCGGCGGTGGTACAGCCGGTCACGTTACTCCGAACCTTGCCCTGATTCCGTCTCTCAAGGCAGCCGGATATGATATTCGATACATTGGTTCCTACAATGGTATGGAACGCAAACTGATTGAAAACGCAGGTATTCCTTACGACGGAATCTCTTCCGGAAAACTGCGCCGATATTTCGATTTAAAGAACTTTACCGACCCATTCCGCGTATTAAAAGGTTACGCAGAGGCCTTAAAGTTGATGAAAAAATACAAACCGGATGTTCTCTTCTCTAAGGGCGGCTTTGTTGCGGTTCCTGTTGTCCTCGCTGCAAAGCATTACCACGTTCCGACGATCATCCACGAGTCCGATATGACTCCAGGTCTGGCAAATAAACTCTGCATTCCGTCTGCAAAATGGGTATGCTGCAACTTCCCGGAGACCTTAAAGTATCTTCCGGAAGGAAAGGCAGTCCTCACAGGATCCCCGATCCGTGCAGAACTCCTTCAAGGTGACCGTCTTGCCGGTCTGCAGTACACAAACCTCTCTGCGGCAAAACCGATTATTCTTGTAATCGGTGGAAGTCTGGGCTCCGTAAAAGTAAACGGCGCGGTCCGCAGTATTCTTCCAAAGCTCTTAGAACAATTCCAGGTGATCCATATCTGTGGAAAAGGGAACCTGGATGAGTCCCTGATCGGAACTCCCGGTTACGTTCAGTATGAATATGTTGACAGTCCGCTGAAGCACTTATTTGCGGCAGCTGATCTGATTGTCTCCAGGGCAGGTGCAAATTCCATCTGTGAAATTCTTGCACTCAGGAAGCCGAATGTCCTGATTCCGCTCTCCGCAGCGGCCAGCCGTGGAGATCAGATCCTGAATGCCAATTCTTTTGCAAAACAGGGGTATTCCACGGTTCTGGAAGAGGAGAAAGTGACTGACGCCACTCTTTTTGACGCGATTCACGATACCTACGAGAACCGCCGGACATTCATTGATAGTATGGAAAAGAGCCATTTAAATAATGCAATTGATACGATCATGAAATTGATCAACGATTGTGCTGATCACAAATGACCGCGGTCCATACGACTTTTCAGGTTTTCTCTTAAGTATTTTCTTGCTCTTGAAATTCGCGAACGACACATGTCGTTCGTGATTTCAAGACGCTCACAAATTTCTTCAGTCGTAAATCCCTGGATGAAATACATCACCGTGACATCCTTCCACGATTCCCTTAAACCATCCAGGACCTCGAAGATCTGACCGCAGCTTTCTCTGCTAATTACGGATTGCAGCGGATCGTATGTGGAAAGATCTGCGACATACTCCAGTTCACTCACATCTTCGTCCTCATTCGGCTTGATGCTTCGCTTCTCTTTTCTAAAATAGTCGATACATTTATTCTCGACAATACGCGCCAGCATCACTTTTATAGCTTTTTCACTCTCTAGCTTCCCGCCATAATCCGCCCGGTAGAACGACCAGAATGCTTCCATGACAATGTCTTCCACATCATCATATGGCACTCCGATCGCATAAGCCAGCTTCATATACATTTGAGCATATTTCGTAATCAGTACTTGCAGCAGTTCATCTTTGTCCTGCGGCATAAATTCTCCTTTAAAAATCTCTCTGATTACAGTGCATCTTTAATCTTTTCTGCTGTCTCAGCAAGAACCTCCGGATCTTCTTTTCCCGGTTCCCATCCAGCGATCACCGGACCGCCCTCATAGCGCGGGATCACATGTACATGGAAATGGAATACCGTCTGTCCTGCTGCTTCACCGTTATTCTGTACCAGGTTGAAGCCTGCGCAGCCCAGGGATTTCTTCATTGCGGTTCCGAGTTTCGCTCCTAACGGAAGTACTTTTGCAGCAATCTTCGGATCCAGCTCGGTAACGTCCTTAAAGTGTTCTTTCGGAAGGATCAGGGCGTGACCTTTCGCAGCCGGACCAAGGTCCAGAATTACACGGAAATCTTCATCCTCATATACAGTTGAGGAAGGAATCTCACCATTCGCGATCTTACAGAAAATACAGTTACAGTCTTTCATCTTTTGATACCTCCGTCCGCCCACCAGTCTCTGGCAGGCCTATGATATAAAATTATAGCAAGCACAAAGCCTATTACAAGGCCAGACAGGTGTGCGATATTGTCCACACCGGTGCTTGTATATCCTAAATACAGGGAGAAAAAGATCATGATCACAAGTTGTCTTGTATTCAGATCTTCCAACTGCCCTCTGTTGGCCGTGACCACATAAAGCAGGCCGCCGACCACTCCAAAAATTGCGCCGGATGCCCCGGCTGATACTGTCATTGTATCAGCTGTGTGCGCCATCATAGACACCCAGTTCGAGCCAATTCCGCAGAGCAGGTAAAATATCAGGTACTTCACATGTCCCAGTGCCCGTTCCAGGTTGTCCCCGATCACAAACAGGACCAGCATATTGTTCATAATATGCCGGATTCCAAAATGCATAAACATCGCTGTCAAAAGCCGGTAATACTCACCGTCCTCCAGGACTGCAGGTGCAAACATCGCGCCCTTTGTATACATGAAATACGCGTCCTCCGAGGAACCGGTGATCTCCAGATACAGGAAAAACAGCACATTCAGAGCGATCAGAAGTCCATTTACATAAGCCTTCTTTCCATATCGGCTTCCCATGGGTCTCATCCTTTCTACTCTGTTATTTCATGACCCCAAGTCCTTTTGCGATGATCGTGATAAAGTCCTGGACATTCGTCACGATAGTCGTTGCGGAGAGGCTTCCGCGGTCCATCAGCTTGTTTACCACAAACTCGTCCGCATCAACAGTATAGAGATATACCGGGCGGATCGTTCCGTCCTTCATAACGCGGAATGACGGAGTCATATTGCCCGTGGCAATCGTGTGAAGCATTGTAGCTAAGCAGATCACACAGGTGGCATCCCGCACCATATCGCGCATGGCGCTCTGTCCTTTATACGCGTCTCCGATGACTTCCGGCATTGGACCGTCATCGCGGATCGAACCGGTCAGAACAAACGGAACATGATTCTTCACGCATCCATAGATAATACCATTGTCAATGTGATTATCCTCGATAAATTTCGGAATGGAACCGCTTCTGCGGACCTTATTTAGTACATCCAGGTGGTTGTAATGGCCATTCGGCTGGGATACCTGCGTGTAGATATCCTGTCCTAGTGCCGTATGCAGCAGCGCGCCCTCCAGGTCGTGGGTCGCGAGCGCGTTTCCTGCCATCAGACCGTGGGCATATCCGTTATCGATCAGGGACTGCATTGCGTTTCTCGCGTCATAGTCGAAGGAAAACGCCGGTCCCATGACCCAGACGATCTTCCCATGTTCTTTTTCATAGCGAAGAAGGTCCATCAGGCGGTCATAGTCTCTCGCATAGGAGGTCTCCCTGCTTCGTCCCTGGCGGAACACAAATTTATCCGCAAGCGCGTCCGCTTCTGTCTGGAATCCTGTACTGTGGACATAAATTCCCTCCTCGCAGGCTTCGCTCCGTCCAAGAATAACCTTGTCACCTTTTTTGAGATTTCTGTTTTCGACTACCTCCAAATGTCCGTCCGGGCAGATCACAACGCTGGAATCCATGCGGCTCTCTTCCGCTAACACCCACTTGCCCTGGATCTTAAAATATTCCGGGAACATAGATGTGCTGTGAAAGTATTCTGGGGCAACCCCATCGATCTCCACGATTTCCCATTTCGCGTCAGGGGCCTTGATAAACTGTTCCTTTGAAAAATCGGGCTGATGATATTCTGGCATCTGAAAAGCCATAATACCCCTCCTTTCATCATTGATGGATATATCATAGACCAAATGTCCGAAAAACACCACCCCTGTTTTGTATTTTTACTTTCTCTTTAACGGAACTTTTACCCAGGAGATCCTACAAAAAACGGTATCTCTGATCCGCAAAAGAGAGCATTTCCCCTGGTTCTATATGAATACTCTCATTTGTCTCCAGGAACCGCCCATTTACACTGGTTCCATTCGTTGAATTGAGATCCGTGATCATATATCCGTCCTTATCTTCTTCAATTTTCGCGTGGATCCGGCTGATCTGAGGCAGATTCAGGCAGAAATCCGATATTTCCCGGTTCTTTCCAATAATAAACGGGAAATATCGGACCAGGACGTCCTCGCCCCCATTTTCCGGGACGAGACGTCTTGTCGCCGGGTATATCTGTCTTCCCGTAAGAAGCACTGTCTGCATTTCATCAGATTCTCTTTGTCTTACATCAGTTCTTAAGTCATTAGGATCAGTATAAATGCCATTCTCATTATTTTCTGCATCTCCCCACACTTCCGCCATATCTCTCCGGTATTCAATTTTGTCCGGCATTCCTCCGCGCTCCCTGTCCTCTTCTTCCCGGAACTCAACTTCCCAGTCCTCTTCTGTTTCCCCGGTCTCTTCTTCATCTTTTTTCACACGAAAGAATATCACGCCGGCCATCAGCACACCTTCCGCCGCAAGGATTCCCCATTTCCATTCCAGAATCCGATCGATTCCGACGATAAAGTAAACTGCCACCGGAACAGCTGCCATCAAAACCGCAAACAGCACTGAAAACAAGTTTTTCCCGTGCTTCAGCCCTTTCTCCTCTGCCAGTTCTTCTGTCTCGCCTGAAAGATCCGTTTTCTTGATCTCAGAATATCTGTACTTTCCTTCTGATCCATTTTGCTTTTCTCCCTGATGTCGCGGCAGCTCTCCTGCTGCCCCTGTCCCATATTCCCTGACCATTTTTCTCTCTGCTTCATATAACTTTTCCTTTCCAGTGTTTTCCCCGAAAATATCTTCTTTCCCGTCTCTTTCTCCCGCCCGCAGACATTTTTCCAGATCCCGGATCCCCAGATTTTCCTTTTCTCCTGCCCGAAACAGAGCGAATGCCAGAACTACCGCGTCTCCGTCTGTGTGATCCACATGGTCCAGAATATACCGTGCCAGTTTCCGGAAACTCTCCTCAAACTGACTGCCACTCCCTGGAAGAAGGCAGAAATTCGCTTTCAGGTCATCCGGATCCACATAGATCATATCCGGTTCCAGACAAAGCTGGTCTCCGTCCATCAGGAACCTTTCCAATGCCGTCATGGTGACGACCAGATCACTGGTGATCTGCCGGATCTCCTTTGCCTTAAATGACCGGTATTCCATCATTCTGGCTAGCGACTGTCTCGACGTGATATTAAAATACAGGAATGTCTCCCCATCGATCCTTTTTTCCTGAAACGGCAGAAGTCCGTTGATCCTGTTTTCCGACAGCATCCGCAGCGCATAGGATCCCCCGATCTCTTTTTCCGGGTGCAGTACCATGTAATTTCGGTTCATTTCTCGTTTAAATTCTGTTTTCATCAGTCATCGATCCTGTCTTTTATTTTCTTCAAGGCGTCCTGCTGCCGCAGAAAAGTCTCCGGGTGGATATCCGCCCGCTCTATATGAAGACTCCAGTCCCCCGCCGCCGCGTCACCTTCTGCCGACAGCGCTCCCAGATTCAGATGGAGCTCATATGCTCCCAGATAAAGCCTTGGGTTCCCCATCTGGCTTCCCTCCTGCTCAAAAGAATCTATCGTTTTTTTCTCATTGACGTTATTTCTGGCCCGCTCCAGTGTTTCCTCCAGGATCATACTGCCAGTCACCGTATCATGGTCCGTATAGGCATATCGGATAAATGCCGCCAGGGATAGTAAGACCACCGAAAGAATTATGGATGCCTCTACCGTTATGCTGGCGCTGTAATATTTCTTTATGCAAGTCGTCTTTCTCATATCATCCTCATAAGCACCATCCACAGTGACGCAGGTAAAAGAAACGGCAAAAACGGCAGCCGCAGTTTTCGGATATTTTCCCTTCCAGTTCCGATCTGTGCGCCGACCATTATCGCAAGCCCAAATATTCCGCAGAAAATCTGCCCGGAGATCAATAACATCACACACTCCTGCCACCCAAGGAAAAATCCGGATACAATAAAAAACCACCCGTCGCCCTCACCCAGGAGCCCCCTTGTCAACATTCCAATCAGCAAAAGCGTAATTCCAGGAATCATCGCCAGAACGATCTCCCCCGGAAGCCGTTCCTTCCATATGCAGGTTATGATCCCTACTGCCGCTCCGCCCGCCAGTACCTCCAGGCTGATGCTTCTCGTTCTGAGATCCTGCCAGGCTGCGGTTCCTAAAAAAACAAAAAACAGATTCATTCTGTCTCCCCCTTTTTCCTCACACAGTATGAGCACAATCCCAGATGTTCCGCCTCATCCTTCGGTACTTCCCGCACATAGGATATCATAGACCTGCAATTTTTATTGCAGTGATAGTGCTCGCCTGCCGTCGTGATATAGACGGTCTCCGATCCATCTCCCTTTTTCCCGCAGACGGCACAGGGCGTTCGCTTTTCTCCGGGAACCTTGCCGTTTTCTGCCTCAGATCTTGTGACAGTCATGTACTCATTCGAAATATAATGGCAGTCCCGGAACAGGTGATATCTCCCTATTCCGGCCCCTACATAGACCATCTCCGTCTGCTCATCCCCATCACCATCTTGAGAAGTCCCGTCTCCCTTTAATTTCCCGGGAATTCCGATCCAGGACCTCCGTTTCACAGCCACAGTCTCCGTCTGTTTTCCCAAAACTGTCTCAAAAAATGGAATCTCCTCCTGATACTCCACCGCAAACTCGATCTCACCGTTCTCTCCGTATACATCCGCCTTTTTCACCGTCACATGATCCGCGTACTGCCCGGCTTTTCCCCGGATCCAAAGAGCTGCCGCAACGTCCGTACAGAATGCCGGCAACTCACTGTCTCCGGTTTCCACCGACTCCGCCAAAATCCCATATTGACTGATCTCCTCGCCAATCCGCTCCATGGCAGTCTGAACCTTTCTCTGCCTGTCAAGCCAGATAACTGGTTGGAGAAGTGCCAGAAAGAAAAACAGGGCGAGTGGAAGGACAAGCGCAGCTTCCACTGCCATGGAGGCCGGGAGTGAGGAGGTGCATGGATGCGCTCTCCTTGCCAGCAGGGGATCATGTACTTGGAGAGACATATTTTTCCTATAAGAATGGCATTGCTTATTCATTTCATCAAAACTGGCAAAGAAGAGCACAGCCATACACCTCCTTTATCTAAATTAAATGTAACTACTCAGTACCTTCATAGTTACAATCAGGAATCTATTCCAGATCGGCTGCGCCGATGGGATTTTTGTCTTCCAGATTATGTTTTCTTACAGTCAGATGATGGGGGCTGTTTCCACAGCATTAATACGATCCCGCCACATACACAGTTCCCTTATATTCCTCTTTCTGAAAAAACATATGCTTCTGCAAAACCTCCGCCTCGATCTCAATCTGGTATGCGCAGTTCGCCACTGAGAAATCCGCCTGTTCCGTCCGGATATTCCACTGGATCAGATCCATCATCCGGAAATTTCTTGTTTTCCGATCCATGAGAAAGATCAAGCAGCTTAAATACTCCGTATATGTTCTTCCATCCCCGGAGCATTCCCCTGTCTCCTTCAAAAACGACTGATCCAACAGCCCGGAAAGACAGGTCTTCCAGGTTCCTTCTGTCTTCCAGAACGGTATCTTTCCGCCCGCCAACAGCATTTTTACATCCAGCACTGCCTCCCCGAACGCCCACAGCGTCAGGATAAAAAAAGACAACGCCATCTGCGCTGGTACGATTCCCACCGCCACTGCTGCCGCCAGGACATCCGCCTCCGCCTTTTTATCCGGAGAATTCAGCAAAAACAGTAAGTTCATTGCTCCTCTGAGTGTAAGTACCTGGTTCACAGCATCCTTTAAGTTTTCCCGGTCCGATTTTTTTCCTGCAAGAAGATATTCCATCTCATATCGCAATGCCGATGGTTCTGATTCATTTTCTTTTAAGAATGAAGAGAAATACAGCGGAACATATGCATTTACAGCCATCTGTCTCGATGCCGCCTCCAAAAGCCCGGTTCCCTCTGTATCTGAGCTTTCCGTATCATTCTGATATTTCGACGCGGACGGAATTCCTTTTAAGGAAACAGCGTTCTGCGAGATCGCCGTTCCGGCAGGAAGAAGAATATCCAGCAGTTCTTTGTCAAAAAGCTCCTCCAGGCGGTCCAATGCAGCCGCTTTCTTCTTATCCTTCGGCCCAGAATCCACTGACTCCAAGTTCTCCATCTCCTCCACGCACTGACTGATCTGCTCCCATTCTGTTTCTTCCTCCTCTTCATCCTCCGCATCCGATTCCATATCGAGAAGCCCGCATGCCTCCTCCAGAAGCTCCAGGTTCCGCTCGGTTTGCGTTTCATTCTGCAGATATCCATCAAGCCGCTCCTTTGCGCTTTTGACCACCTCATTACATGTTGATATTTCCTGTCCCAATGTCCCGGACGCTGTCTCGTCTTCCAACTGTCCGGAATCCATTTTTTTGTTCTCTGTTTCCAGGCGCTCCAGTTCCTTCTGAAACTGTTTCACCAGACCCGGAAATCCTTTTAGTTCCCGCTTTAAAACAGCCGCATGCCTCTTAAATGCAGCCGCTCTCTCTTCATCTGCCGCATCGCAAAGCTTTTCCCGAGTTTCTTCTATCGTCTTCAGTGACTTTTCAACCGCCTGCCCCGCCTTTTCCAGCCTGCGCACCGAACGCCCGGATCCGCAGCAGGAATCATACAGAGTATGGAAGTCTCCCGCTTTCTTTACCTGCTCCGCTTCCTTCAAAACCCCGCTTCCGGACACTGCAAGCTCCGGGAGACGGTACTTCATATAGGCAGCGATCTCCTCCTCAAGCCATCTCCCATTCTCATCCACCATACGGGACATTCCGGAGAGTGTTACGTTTTTCCGTCTTGCCGGATACATATTTGCCTGTTCCAGATAGAAATCGAGATAGCGGCCGAAGGTCTCCTTGATCGCCGCCTCCGATTCATATTCCAGAAATAGGAGCTGATAGCGATCCCATAAATTTCGGTTATAGTAACTCATCACCGATGACACCGCCGAATCCGATGCCATCCGAAGATACAGTCTCGCTCCCGCCGTTCTCGCCGATTCCACAAGTCCCAGGACAAGCGACAGCACACATATCAGCGTCAGACTCAGAAAAACCGTAATCTCTCCCCGGTACTTCATCTAATATACCTCTTTCGCCTGTTTGTTGATCTCCGTAAAGATTGCCGTCAAAAGCTTGTTGATCTGGGTCTTAAACACAATGACAAGCCCAATGAGCACTACGAGGATCAGAACCACCTCAATAACTCCAACGCCATCTTCTTCCATAAGAAATCTCTTCAACTGCATACATACACCTCCCATATCCCTTCTGGATCTTCTCATTCCTGCCGCAGGCATTTTCCGCCGTGCGGCTAAAACATAAAGGATCCTTTTTTCAGTCTCTACAGTGACAAAAATGCCGGTGCCACCACCATGACCATCACAACTCCCAGCATGAGAAACATCGGGATCAGAAGCTTTGTGGACGCCTCCTCGCCTTTTCGGAGCGCAAGTTCTTTTCTCTGACGGAATGCCGTCTCCATCTCCTCCTCGAGAAGCCGCCTCAGATCTTTTCCTCCCGTACTCACACTGTTTCCGAGCAGGGACGCAAATTTTATATAGCATCCCAGACCGATCCGCCGTCCAAACTCCCCGTATGCCCGGATCTCAGGTGTCCCTGTCTCCATCTGGTTCAAGGCAGTCCTCATCTCCCGATATACCGGATGGATAAGCACCGTATTTTTGCTCTCTGCATCCACGACCTGCTTTTTCCATGCCTGGCGGACCGGATAACCGGCCCCGGTCAGAACCACAAAGTCCGACAGCAGCTCCGGATAGTCCAGGATCATCCGGTCTTCCCACTGCTTTTTCGCTTCCTTTGCGTCACTCTTTTCCTTCAGGAACAGACATAGCGCCGCAGCGATCCCCAGAAAGATCAGTCCGCCGTTTCCGCATCCATCTGCCGACCGATAATGGAGAGTTCTCCCGTCAAAAGTTTCTGGAAGCACCACCTGTCCTGTCTCCAGATCTTTCTCCGCAAGCTTCCCCAAAAACGCGGAAAATGTTTCTCCCAACATCTCGGTCTCTGGAAACACCGTCACAGGAATCTCCACCCAGGTAACCGAAGATCCGTTCGTAAGTCCTGCCCGCAGAGTCACCGTTTTCCCGCTCTCAGGCATCTCAGATCCGATCAGTCCCATATCGCTCACGGTCTCGGGGTCCCCGGACTCCCATTCAACAGAAAGTCCATACTTTACGAGGGTCCTGGTAAGGTTCAGGTCACTCTGTACCTTCGAAAGAGACGAATTTCCCCCTAATATCTCCCCCTTCAGGTACTCCATGATCCCCGGAAGTTCTTTCTGAACCTCCGCGTCTGACATTTTCCTCTCAGGAACCGTGACTTTCACCTGTTCCTCCCCGTTTTCCAGGCCTTCCACCAGAAGCTCATACTGCCGATCCCCGCCGCCATACTCATTTCGGGCGAGAACCCCGTCACGGACAGGATCCCCTATTTCTCCTACCGCCTCCGATAACCCGTAAAGCACAAAACCAGAGAGCACACATGCCGCATACTTTCCATACTCGTTTCCGTACTCGTTCAACCTGCCTCTTCGCGTTTTTTCTCTCATACTTCGATCTCCAGGAAATAATCAGCCAGCCAGCATGAAGCGAGATAGACTGCAAGGCAGACCGTCATCAGCATCCGTCCGATCAGCGTTGTATACAGAATCCCAAAGAACCCCGGTGACGTCAGCTCAATGTAGATTACGATCAAGACGGGAATCCCACTCATGATCCTTTGCTCCATGCGTTTTGATGCCGTTGCCGTCAGGATCTCCTCCTGGATCCGGATCTTTTCCCCGATGATCTCTGCGGTCCTGGTGATGATCCGCATCAGTTCTCCGCCGCTTTTTCTCGCCGCAAGAAACACGTCCGCAAAATTTTTCACATCGTCCAGGCCGCTTCTCGCCGCAAAGTCCCCCAAAGCATCCTCAAATGTCAGATTCATCCGGACCTTTCGCAGGATCAGCCGGATCTCCTTCGCGATCATGGAATCGCTCCCGTGGATCTCCTCCATCTCCTTTAAGCTCACCGCAAACGCATTCTCCACCGAATACCCCGCATTCAGCCCTGATGCCACTGCGAGGATCGCGTCCTTAAACTCTCCCCGCAGTTTTTCCATCCGCCTCTGCTTCAGCTTTTTCTTTAAGGCCAGCGGAAACAGGATCCCCGCCGGAAAAATAAGCAAAATCAAAAGGAAACTCCGGTAAAACACATAGTCCAGCACCGCTGCCAAAAGAATTCCTTCTGCCCCGTAAAGCACCCACTCCCTTCGGCTCAGCGTATACGTCTCATACTCGATACCCTGCAAGTCTGAGTTTTTCCCGGTGCTTAAGCGTTCCGATCTGCTCAAGACTTCCTTCCACTTTCCCTGTATTTCCGAAACCGTCTCCTGCTTTTTCCGCTTCACGGAAGGTAAACAGGGGATTGAGGATGATCTCGCCGTTTTCAAATCTGTCCACCTCCTCGATCGCCGTTACTTTTCTCGTCTTGTCCCGCATTCTTGACACATGGACCATAATGTCCACCGCCGACGCGATCTGGCTCCGGATCGCCGCCAGCGGCAGATCAGCTGCCATCAGCACCATAGTCTCAAGCCTGGACAGCATATCCTTCACACTGTTGGCATGTCCGCTGGAAAAGCCGCCGTCATGTCCTGTGTTGAGGCTCTGTAAAAGGTCCAGCGCCTCTTTTCCACGCACTTCACCGATAATCAACCTGTCCGGCCGCATACGAAGGGCCGCCCGGATCAGCTCCCCGATCCCAATAGCCCCGGCACCTTCCGCATTGGCTTCCCTCGTCTCCATCCGCACCAGGTTTTCGATGTGGTTTAACTGCAGCTCCGCTGCGTCCTCGATCGTGATCACGCGCTCACCGGGCGGGATAAACTCTGAGAGTGCATTCAAAAAGGTCGTTTTTCCCGCTCCGGTTCCGCCGCTGACGAAAATGTTGTACCGCGCAGCTACAAGTGTTTTTAAGAGGTCCGCGGCTTCCGGGGAAATACTTCCATAATCCAAAAGGCGTTCCATCGTCATTGGCTCTGGGAATTTCCGGATCGTCAAAATCGGACCGTTTAACGCTATCGGCTCCAACACCACATGAACTCGGGATCCGTCTGAAAGCCTGGCGTCCGCCAGCGGCATCGACGTGTTGACGATACGGTTCACACTGCTGACGATCTGCTGGATCAGATCTTCCAACTGCTCCCTGGATTCGAAAGACTTTTCCCACCGCCCGATCTTTCCCCCTGTCTCTACGAATACCTGGTCCGGCCCGTTCACCATGATCTCCGTCACCCTCGGATCGTCCACCAGCTCCTGCAGGATATCCAGACGTCTGAACGAATCAAAGAGTTCCCGGTGAAGCTTTAGGCGCTCCCCAAGTGTCTGCGGGAATTCCTCCGGCTGTTCCTCCATACAGACATCCATCCTCCGATCGATAAGCTCCGCGATCTCCTCGTCCGACATCTGCCGGTCATATGTCATCTCTGCCAGGATCTGCGCCCGCAGCATCTGTTTCAGCTGTCCCATAAGTTCCTCTGTCCTTTCAGCAGACTCCTCACAAAATCACCCATATCCCCCCACAGAAGTTCCTGGGGAAAATGCTCCATTCTTCTCCCGCCGGTCACCATCGGCACATGGATCTTCTGGATCTTTTCCATGACCGCGCCGTTTCCCACTGCCTCCAGGTATTCCTCAAACTCCCGCATTTTTTCTGCAGAAAACGGGTCCTCCCGGATCGGCGTGTAGATCACCTGGCATTTTTCCAGTAACGGCAGCGCATCCCGCCCGTAATCCCCCACATCGAGAACCAGCGTCGTATAATTTCCTTCCTGCAGGATCCGTTCCAAAAGATCCGCCATCTCCTGCACCGACAGCTGCGTATAGTCCTGTGGAATGCGGATCGGCGGGATCCACGCCATGTCCCCCAGATAATAGACGATAGAATTCAGCCGGATCACATGAAAACGATCCTGTTTATAGTAGTAGATGAGGTCAGAAAGATCACGTTTCCACCGCTCATTTAAGAGTCCTGTAAACCCCGTAAAGGTATCCAGTGTCACAAACAGGACCTTCTCCTCCTTAGCAAGGATCTGTCCGATTGCTAACGCCAGGCATGTCTTCCCGCATCTTCCGATGGGCGAGTAGACTCCGATGATCCGCCTGGACTGCCCCATAGCTCCAGCAGTATTGGGCCTGATCCCCGGAATCTCACTGTAGGCAGCCATCACCTCCCGGATAATATCGTCCCCGGATTGGAACTTATAGATCTCCTTTCCAGAATCCATCTGCTTCTCTGTCTCCTCAGACATATAGATCTTCTGGGCCGACGGGATTCCGGAAATATCCCCGGAATCCGTCCGTTCCCCCGAGAGCAGAACGTCGATCTCATGCTTTTTCGCGTACTCCGCCAGCTTTTCCTTTGAAGTAAAGGCCTGAGCGGTAAAAACTCCCTTTTCCTTTCGGTTTACATAATCAGACAACCGTTCCGCATACCTGGTATCCGCGTCATAAACCGCTATCAGCTTTTTCATGTCTTCTCATTTCCTTTCCCCCGCCGGAATCAGACTCCGGCATACGTTCAATCAGACCGCTAAGCAGTCCTGTAAGATATGCGTTCCCGTCTCTTTACTGGATCAGTAAAAACAGACAGTACCCCGCAAACAGATACGGCCCCAGCCGTAAAAGACTTTCTTTTTCAAAATACCCCGGATATTCCGTAAGCCGCCCTTTCATTCCCGTCTCCACCGCAAATCTGGCGGCCCGCTCCAGGCGGAACCAGACAGTTCCCTGCTTGATCATCCGGTAAGACGCCGCTGCGGCAGCAAAGACCATTCCAAGACCAATTACAAGCATGCCATCCCAGACTCCCAGAAATCCAGTGACTACTCCCATAAGCTTGATATCCCCCGCGCCGATGGTCCGGCACAGGAAAAACGGGTAAAAGACCGCGCATGTCCCCACAAACCGCAGGATAAATGATCCAACCTTGATAAACGCCAGAGTCACCAAAGGCTGCGCCCCCGACGACTTGTTGCTTTCTACAAAAGCAAGGACTATTCCAGCCGCGATCCCTGCTATGATCTGAATGTGAAAGATCTTTCCTTTCTTTCAGTCTGTCACCGCTGCGGACAGCAAAACTGCAAACAATACCACGATAAGATCACCTCCCACACAGCCATCTTTTCCAATCACCTTCCCCGGAGAACAGAATTCTCCCGAAAGGATCAAAAAAGAGCCTTTTCCCAGTTACTGCAATTCAAAAATCAATACGTTAAACGGATTTCATGCCCTGAATCCGGGCATCCGGCGAAGCTGCCGGTCATACATCTGCTATCTAGAAATGAAGAACTCATTTCTGAATGTGCCCCTATTATCTCTGAATTTTGGCCAAAAGTCAATTTCAGTTTCGTAAAATCAAGGTGCCATTTTTCGTCAAATTTTACCAAAAAATATTATGTCGCCCATCATTTTCCAGAAATGTTGAACAATTCATTGACGCAATTCAGGAAAAATGGTAAAATGCAATTAAGTTTAAATTTTTAAACCAAAACATTCCGGAAAGGAGAGAATTCATGATCTCAGAAAATCTTCTGGGCGATATCTTTGAAGAGTGCATTCCTTTATTTATTGCGCTCGGTGACCGAACAAGACTGACGATCCTGCAGTGTCTCTTTGAGACACAGACCACTGGTGAAGGACGGATCCCCGGCTTAAATGTCAACGAGATCACGGACCGGACAAGTCTCTCCCGTCCAGCTGTTTCTCACCATTTAAAGATTTTAAAAGATACCGGCCTGATCGATGTTTTAAGAAAAGGCGTGTGCAATTATTATTATCTCACAAACAAAAGCGCCATCGACAAGCTCGGTCGTCTGAAAGAAGAGCTTGAAAAATATCCGGAATCCTGAATATTCCGGGTGAATGATCCTCATACTACCAATTACAGAAACTTCTGGTTTTCTCCACAGACAGACGCGCCGCGATCCGGCAAAGCCTATCTGTGAACAAAATTCGGCAAAACAGCCTTCGGCCGCCTGAAACAGACTGCTGTTGGCACTATCCGTAAAGGAATTGGGGTATGATATTTATGTTTTTTTCGAAAAAAAATGCTTCCAAACAGGCTTACCGCCGGGAAACAAATGAACTGAAGCGCCAGATCGAGCTCAGCAAAACGGCGATCTTATCCGCCCAGAACCAGTTCGAACAGGTCGTTGACCCGACCTTAGTCGACTGCTATATCTATGAGCTGAACGCCGCGCAGCTCCGGTATCAGTTTCTTCTCCGCCGCCTGAAAAAACGGGAGCTTCAGGAGGTCTGATAACCATGCATACCTGGTACGAACAGGCTGTCTTTTACCATATTTATCCCCTTGGACTTTTGGGGGCAGAAAAAACAAACACGCTCACAGAGACCGCCCACCGGCTCACGGAGCTTGAGTCCTGGATCCCGCATATCAGCGACTTAAATGGCTCCGCGATCTACATCGGACCGCTCTTTGAGTCCTGCACCCACGGCTACGATACAAAAGATTTCCGTCTCGTGGACCGCAGACTTGGTTCCAACGAAGATTTTGCCCGTTTTGTGCGCCGCTGCCATGAAAACGGAATCCGCGTTGTAGTGGACGGCGTCTTCAACCATACCGGACGTGAGTTTTTCGCTTTCCAGGATATCCGCGAAAAGCGGGAAGCTTCCCCGTATAAGGACTGGTACCGCGGCGTAAACTTCGGCTGGGGAAGCCCTTTGGGTGACCCATTCGGCTACGAGGCCTGGCAGGGACATTTCGAGCTCCCCTGCTTAAATCTCTGGAACCCGGAGGTCCGCCAGTATCTGTTCGACTCGATCCAATTCTGGGTCGACAACTTCAATATCGACGGGATCCGCCTGGACTGCGCGAACGTCCTGGATTTCGGATTCATGAAAGAGCTCCGGGAAAAGACCTCCGCCATGAAACCTGATTTCTGGCTCATGGGCGAGGTGATCCACGGCGAATATAACCGCTGGGTGAACCCGGAAATGCTGCATTCCGTGACAAACTATGAGCTTCACAAGGCGCTCTACTCCGGTCACAATGACCACAACTACTTTGAGATTGCCCACAATGTGCGACGTCTGGAGGCTGTGGGAAGATCGCTTTACACCTTTGTGGACAACCACGACGAGGACCGGATCGCAAGTAAATTAAACAACCTGGCAAACCTGTTTCCGGTGTACCAGCTTCTCTTCACTCTCCCCGGAATTCCTTCTGTCTATTATGGAAGTGAGTGGGGAATTGAAGGAAAGCGCTCCAGAACATCCGATGAAGTCCTTCGCCCGGCACTCAACCTGTCTGACATGCATGGAAAAGCTCCGGAGCTCGCGTCCCACATCGCGGCACTCGGAAAAATCCACACAGAAAATGACGCGTTTCACAACGGCTCCTACAAGGAACTTCTCCTCACGAACCGCCAGTATGCTTTCAGTCGGTCCGGGGAACATGGAACCGTGATCTCCGCTGTCAATAATGATGAACAGCCGGCATCCATCTCGATCCCGCTGCCATGCGCAGCCTCAGATGTTGTATCCCTGCTGCCCGGAGAGATCCCATTCTCCCTCGAAAACGGCAGACTTTCCGTCACGCTCCCGGCAAACGGCGGCGCGATCTTTAAACTTCAGGAGGTTTAAGTGATGACAAGAACAAAGAAAACTACGGCTCCCGCAAAAACAAAGGAGATCGGTCTCGGTTTCATCACCGAACTGGACCGCTATCTCTTCGGACAGGGGACCCATTATAAAATCTTTGAAAAACTCGGTGCACATCCAAAGACTTATAAGGGGAAAGCCGGAATGTACTTTGCCGTCTGGGCTCCCCACGCAAAGGCCGTCAGCGTTGTGGGCGATTTCAACGGCTGGGATCCGGACGCCGCGCCGATGTCCCCGTTAGCTGACTCCGGAATCTACGAGGCGTTTATTCCCGGCGTCGGTCTCGGAGAACTCTATAAATTCGCGATCACCACACAGGAGGGAATGATCCTGTTCAAGGCTGACCCGTATGCGGTCCATGCGGAATTCCGTCCGGGAACCGCTTCTATCACAGAAGACATTAACGGCTTCAAATGGGATGACGCAGCCTGGATGGAGACAAGAAAAAAAGCTGATCCTGTGAAATCCCCAATGGCAATCTACGAGGTCCATCTCGGTTCCTGGCGCAAGAAAGACCGTCCACAGAAGGAAGGTTACTATACATATATGGAAGCTGCCCACGAGCTGGCTGATTATGTAAAGAAGATGGGCTACACCCACGTAGAACTCATGGGAATTGCGGAACATCCATACGACGGTTCCTGGGGCTATCAGGTTACCGGCTACTACGCGCCGACTTCCCGTTACGGCACTCCAAAAGAGTTCATGTACTTTGTGAACTACCTCCACAAAAAAGGGATCGGTGTCATCCTTGACTGGGTTCCGGCCCACTTCCCGAAGGATGCCCACGGACTTGCCGACTTCGACGGTCAGCCGCTCTATGAATACGCAGATCCGCGAAAGGGCGAGCACCCGGACTGGGGCACAAAGGTCTTCGATTACAGCAAAAATGAGGTCAAAAACTTCTTGATCGCTAACGCCCTCTACTGGGTAGAGAACTTCCATGTTGACGGTCTCCGCGTAGATGCCGTCGCATCCATGCTGTACCTGGATTACGGCCGCAGCGATGGAAACTGGGTTCCGAATAAGTACGGCGAGAACAAGAACCTCGAAGCCATCGAGTTCTTCCGCCATTTGAACAGTGTCCTCACCGGACATCTCACCGGTGCCATGATGATCGCTGAGGAGTCCACCGCATGGCCGGGTGTCACAAAACCGCCGGAAGAGGGAGGTCTCGGCTTCACCTTCAAGTGGAACATGGGCTGGATGCATGATTTCCTGGAGTACATGAAACTGGATCCATATTTCAGAAAATTCAACCACAATAAGATGACATTCGGCATCACCTACGCCACCAGTGAGAATTATATCCTGACGCTGTCCCACGACGAGGTCGTTCACCTGAAGTGTTCCATGATCAACAAGATGCCGGGCTTAAATGGTGACAAGTTTGCGAATCTGAAAGCAGGATACACCTTCATGATGGGGCATCCGGGAAAGAAGCTCCTGTTTATGGGCCAGGATTTCGGTCAGTATCATGAGTGGGATGAGAAGGTTTCCCTCGACTGGTATCTCGCCGACGAGCCGCTTCACAAAGACCTGCAGAAATATTACAGCGACCTGCTGCATGTATACCAGAAATATCCGGCACTGTGGCAGCTGGATTCCGACTGGAACGGTTTCCAGTGGATCAACGCCAACGATGGTGACCGCAGCATCTTCAGTTTTATCCGCCGTGATGAGACGGGCAAGAAGAATCTCTTATTCGTCATTAACTTTACACCGGTTGCACGCGACGATTACCGGGTAGGCGTTCCGAAGTCCGGAACCTACTCCCTGATCCTGGATTCCGAGCATGGGCTCTACAAGCGCGGCGAGCATGCGTTCTCCGCCCGCTCCAAGAAGAGCGAGTGCGATGGCCAGCCATACTCCTTTGCGTATCCGCTGCCGGCGTACGGGACTGCAATCTTTAAGTTCAACTAAAAATATATATTTTGCAAGGAACACATCCGTCCTGGATCCACTAAAAACAGATTCAGGACGGATGTTCTGATTTTCACAAGCAGCACACCCAGATACATATTTCAGGAAATTTTGACGCATGTAGCTTTGTTGCAATTTTCCTAATAAAAAGGCACTGCCCGCCTCCCATTCTACTCAGAAACGGTAAGCGGACAGCACCCTAATCATCACCTATATTTCTTGCATTTACTGACCTTTATTTTCTCTTACACCACATTCTTCGTCGCCACAACATCAACTCCCGTTCCGGCAACGTCCTTCATGATCACATCCCCGATATGCACCGGAGCAGCAACCTCGACTGTCTTTAACGCTTTCACACAGTCAAAGATCTTTCCCTTCGGGATATCTTCTTTCGTCTTCACCGACACCATGTCGATACTTCCGCCGGATACCCGGACTGTGGAAGTCACGATCCTCGTCGGGTTTGTCACTTCTTTCCGTCCATAGATCTCGCCGCGCTTACAGGTATTTCCCGTCACGCTTACGACCTCACCGCCGTCCATCGTTACGACAAGAGGACAGCCCATCGGACAGCCGATACATGTTAATCTTCTTTCCTCCATCGTCTATGCCTCCTCGATTTTGACCGTGATCGTCTCAAGATCCGGATATTTCAAAAAATCTGCCTTTTTGAATTTCAGTTCCTCCATCTCCCCCGGTGCCACGACCGGACGTTTTCTGTGGATCACACGCTCGTCACCGAAATACGCACTCACATAGCAGTTCTTATAAACACCGCCGACACGGAAGCGGACGGTCAGCTCCTCGTCCATTCTCGCCGGATCGATGGTTCCAGGAACTGTGTAGCGCACACCTTCGATCGGCTTTAAGACGATCTCATGTCCGCCGGACGGACGGTTCTCGCCCTGTTTCACATAGGCCGCCGCATTCTTTCCGGCAATCGCCGCCTCCTCAGATACAAAATCCACGAGATCATGGACATGAAGCACATTTCCGCAGGCGAAAACTCCCTCAATATTCGTCTCAAGACTTTCATTGACCTTCGGTCCGGATGTTACCGGATTCATGTCCACACCCATTCCACGGGAGATCTCATTCTCCGGGATCAGTCCGACGGAGAGAAGCAGCGTATCACAGCTGTATTCCTCTTCCGTTCCGGGAATCGGCTTTCCTTTTCCGTCTACCTGAGCCAGTGTAATTCCTTCCAACCTCTCTTTTCCCTTGATGTCCACCACCGTATGGCTCAACTTTAGCGGAATTCCATAATCATCGAGACACTGGACGATATTTCTCTTTAATCCGCCGGAATACGGCATCAGCTCCGCAACGACTTTAACCTTCGCGCCCTCAAGCGTCATTCGTCTCGCCATGATGAGTCCGATATCTCCGGAACCTAAGATCACAACTTCGCGTCCCGGCATATATCCCTCAATGTTTACAAGCCTCTGAGCCGTTCCCGCGGAGAAAATTCCCGCCGGGCGGTATCCGGGAATATTTAAAGCTCCTCTCGACCGCTCTCTGCATCCCATTGCGAGGATCACTGCCTTCGCCCGGATCTCGAAGAGACCTTCTTCCCGGTTCATGGCCGTCACGATCTTCTGCTCACTGATATCCATAACCATAGTGTTCAGTTTATACTCGATATTTAATTCTTCTGCCTGTTTAATAAACCGTCCCGCGTACTCCGGACCCGTAAGTTCTTCCTTGAAGGTGTGGAGTCCAAAGCCGTTATGAATGCACTGGTTTAAGATTCCGCCCAACTCCCTGTCACGTTCCAGGATCAGAATATTCTCGATTCCGTTTTTTTTCGCGGAAACTGCAGCGGCAAGACCCGCCGGTCCGCCTCCGATGATCACAATATCATACGATTTCATGCTCTGACACCTCCCTTTTATAACGAATCCTTATTGATTCCCTTGACGATCTGCGAGTTTCCACCGGATTTTGTGATCTCAAACATGCTCTTATGGCATTCTCTCGCAAGGATCTCCATAGTTCTCGGGGAACAGAATCCTGCCTGGCAACGCCCCATTCCGGCTCTCGTTCTGCGTTTTACTCCGTCTAAGGATTTTGCGCCTAAAGGTCTTCGGATCGCATCGATGATCTCGCCTTCTGTAATCATCTCGCATCGGCAGATAATATTTCCGTACTCTGGTTTTTCCTTAATTAACTGGATTCGTTCTTCCTTACTTAAAGTATTCGGATTCAGAACACCTTTTCTCGTCGCGATGAAGTTCTCTTTTTCCTTGAGATCCATCTTCTCTTTCAGGATATCCGCCACCATCTCGCCGATCGCAGGGGAGCTTGTCAGGCCCGGAGACTCGATTCCTGCACAGTCGATAAAGCCTTTCGCGTCCTCCAGCTCACCGATCAGGAATTCATGTCCGTCCTCATGGGCACGGAGTCCTGCGAAGGAAGTGATCACCTGGCGCATCGGAATGTTCTTCACATTCATCTCTGCCTTTGTGATAACCTCATTTAAGCCCTCTCTCGTCGTGTTCGTTCCCTCTTTATTCTCGATATCGATCGCTGTCGGTCCCACTAATAGATTTCCGTGGATCGTCGGTGTCACGAGAACGCCTTTTCCGTATTTCCCGGGAAGCGCGAATACCGTATGGCTCACGTGGTTTCCGGCAGTTTTATCGAGCAGACAGTAATCTCCACGTCTTGGGGTGATGTGGATCTTCTTTTCGCTCACCATGTTGTGGAATTTGTCTGCGTAGACACCCGCCGCGTTCACGACATACCGCGTCTTATACGTGCCCTTGCTTGTCCGGATCTCCCAGCCGTCTTCCACCGGTCTTAAGTCGGTGACCTCCGTATCAAAATGGAATTCCACGCCGTTCGCGTTGGCATTCTCCGCCATGGCGATATTTAAGTTAAACGGACATACGATTCCGCCCGTGGGCGCATAAAGAGCTGCGCATGCCTCATTGGAAATATTCGGCTCCATTGCCCGGAGTTCTTCCCGGTTTAAGATCCTGAGACCCGGAACTCCGTTTGCGATTCCTCGTTTATAAAGAGCTTCAAGCCCCGGCATCTCGTCTTCATGCAGGCAGACTACCAGTGAACCATTTCTCTTAAACGGAAAATCCAGGTCCTTCGACAGTTGTTCCATCATTTCATTTCCGCGTACATTGAGTTTTGCCATCAGGGAGCCTTCTGCCGCGTCATAGCCCGCGTGGACAATAGCGCTGTTTGCCTTGGAAGTACCGCAGCAGACATCCTCCTCTTTCTCCAGCACGCAGATTTTTGCCTGATAGCGCGACAATTCTCTCGCAGATGCTGCCCCGGCTACTCCTGCTCCGATTATGATCACATCATACATTTACCATTCACTCCTTTACATCCTGTCTCTTTTAGAAGATTTCCGCCATATCCCACTTGGGAATCCGGCGGTGTCCGTCCTTAAGAGAAAAGAGCCCGCCAAGTAAACGCATACCCTTATGCGGTTATCCTGTCAGGCTCTCTCATCTCATGCCACAATTATCTGATTATTAAGCTGTACTGCACCGGGCACAGCCCTCTGTTTTTATCCTACCACGGAATCGCTCCATAAAGGAGAACCGCCACGATCGCGCCGATGATCGGTCCAACGATCGGAACTACAAGACCGTAAGAGAAGTTGGAATCGCCTTTGCCCTTGATCGGAAGGACTGCATGTGCAAGACGAGGTCCTAAGTCTCTTGCCGGGTTGATCGCGTAACCGGTAAGTCCGCCGAGGGACATACCTACGGAAACGATGATTCCGAATACGAAGAGTTTATCAACACCTGTGGAAAGTCCTGTTACATTGCCGATACCTTTGATCGCGAAAACGAGGATAAATGTACCGACTGCTTCGCTTAAAATGTTTAATCCAGTGTTCGGGATCGACGGTCCTGTACAGAATACGCCAAGCTTTGTTGCCGGATCTTCTGTCGCATCAAACTGTCCCTTGAAGAGCAGATAAACGATCGATGCGCCGACAAACGCGCCTGCCAGCTGTGCGATCACATATCCGGGCACCATGGACCATGCGAAGCTTCCCTCTACTGCCAATGCGATCGTGAGCGCCGGGTTGAAGGACGCGCCGGAAGCTTCTCCGAAGATAAATGCCGGCACCAGAACTGCAAGGCCCCATGCCAGTGTGATCTGGACAGCTCCTGCACCTTTCATTCCGGACTTGTTGAGGTTTACGTTTGCAACAACACCATCACCGAGGATGATAAGCATCATGGTTCCAAGAAACTCTGCAATATAAGGCAGCATAAAAAATCCCCCTTTTTGTTGTTTTAGGCACCTCCGGCTTTCGTTCCCCTCAAAAGCCGGAGATAGTTTTCTGCTTTTTCAAAACTTTCTGATTTGTTCCTGTAACTTCGGATGATGATTCCCATTCAAGTCCATTCTTTACAAGCCGCACGTCTTACCCGAAACTTTTTCCTCATTTAATATCTGGTTTAATCTTCTTTTGCCCAGCCGTAAGCGTATTTCACAGCCTTGTTCCAGCCACGGATACGTTTCTCTCTCTCAGCAGCCTCGATCTTCGGCTCAAAGGTCTTATCGATCGCCCAGTTCTTGATAACGTCTTCCTTGCTGCTCCAGTAACCAACCGCGAGACCTGCAAGATAAGCGGCACCCATAGCTGTCGTCTCTACGCACTGCGGACGGTTCACCGGCGCGTTGATGATATCGGCCTGTGTCTGCATTAAGAAGTCGTTGGCACTTGCGCCGCCGTCAACCTTAAGAGCCGCAAGCTCGATACCGGAATCTGCCTTCATCGCTTCCAGAACATCGTTTACCTGATATGCGAGAGATTCCAGAGTCGCGCGGATAATGTGGTACTTATTGACACCACGGGTGATTCCTACGATCGTTCCGCGCGCATACTGATCCCAGTGCGGAGCTCCGAGACCTGTGAATGCCGGTACAACATAGCAGCCGTTCGTATCCTTTACTTTCTTTGCCATGTACTCGGAATCCGGTGCGGAATCGATAATTCTTAACTCATCGCGGAGCCACTGGATCGCAGCGCCTGCAACGAAGATAGAGCCCTCAAGAGCGTAGTTGACTTTTCCGTCTAAGCCCCATGCAATTGTTGTAACAAGACCGTTCTTTGAGAAAATCGGCTTCTCACCGGTGTTCATCAACATGAAGCAGCCGGTTCCGTATGTATTCTTTGCCTCGCCAGGATTGAAGCAGGTCTGTCCGAACAGTGCGGACTGCTGGTCACCAGCAGCTCCTCCGATCGGGATCGGTCCGCCGAGGTAAGACGGATCTGTCTCGCCGTAAATGCAGCTTGACGGCTTCGGCTCCGGGAGAATGCACTTCGGGATATCGAGTTCCGCTAAAATCTCATCATCCCACTGCAAAGTATTGATATTGAAGAGCATTGTACGGGATGCGTTGGAATAGTCTGTGACATGAACCGCGCCCTTTGTAAGTTTCCAGATCAGCCATGTCTCAACCGTACCGAATAACAGCTCGCCCTTCTCCGCTCTTTCTCTCGCGCCCGGTACATTGTCAAGCAGCCATTTTACCTTTGTGCCTGAGAAGTATGCATCGATCACGAGGCCTGTTTTCTCCCTGAACTTGTCGGTCAGGCCTTTTTCTTTTAAGGTGTCGCAGTATTCCGATGTTCTGCGGCACTGCCAGACGATCGCGTGATGGATCGGCTCTCCGGTATTCTTATCCCAGATGATCGTTGTCTCACGCTGGTTTGTAATACCGATCGCCGCGATGTCCTCTGCGGTGGCACCGATCATGTTCATCGCCTCTACGGCAACACCCAGCATACTTGCCCAGATCTCGTCTGCATCGTGCTCTACCCAGCCCGGCTTCGGGAAGTACTGGGTAAACTCTCTCTGCGCTACACTGCACATCTCACCTTTTTCGTTGAACAGGATACACCTGTTGCTGGTTGTCCCCGCGTCGAGTGCCATTACATACTTTGCCATACCAATTCCTCCTTCAATATAGTTTTTCCCATGCTTTATCTCAACTGCCCTTTTCCCGGCGTTGAAACAGCTTGTGTTATTAGTCTATTCACAGCTTCCAGACTTCATGATTCGTAGATGAAACTGCCATCGCTCCTGCTGAGAGGGCGCTCATAACGGATTCCTTCTCGGAAATCAGTCCACCCGCGATGATCGGCGCTTTCGACACCTTACACATCTTTGAGATGACCTGTGGCATGATCCCCGGAAGAACTTCGATATAATCCGGCTTCACCTGATGCTGCTGCTGTCTTAAATTTTCATACGCCATGGAATCCAGTAAAAAGCACCTCTGGACCGTTATGAAATTCAGTTCATTTCCCCTTCTGATCAGTGGGACCTTTGTACTAATAATCCCGTCTGCCTCTGTCGACATTTTAATGAAGTCCACCACGATCTCCTTGCTGCTTAAGCCCACGATCAGGTCTACATGCACGATTGCGATCTTCCCAGCGTCCTTTAGGCGTTTTACGATCGCCCGGATCGTACAGATATCGCCGAACAGGACGAATACCACTCGGATCTCTTCCAGAGAACAGCAAAGTTCCAGATCATCCATGTTTTTGATCGCTGCGATGATCGGGTTTTCTTCCAGTGCCTGATAAAAATTATGTTTCACTAAACTTTTCCCCATTTCTCAAAAAGAAAAGGAGCGCACCAAGCAACAGCTAATCGTTAGCTGATTACATTTTGCTCTCCTATCACGGCTTCTTTTTTAAGTTAACTCAATCATAGCACATTGCACAATTATTATCAACCATTTCGCGTTAAAATATGTATTTTGTACAATTCTCACAAAGTTTTCTATATTTTTTTATTGTTTTAACCTCTTGCGCGATTATTTATTCTTTTATATTACAACATTATACACAAATTTTTACGTTCGTATTTTTTTACCTATGTCACTATATTGAATCGCCGCGTCGCATCAAAAGCTTTTCTGAGCTGAAAATTTTGTACAATACAATAACCCCTTTGTTACTTTTCATGGGTAGGAATTTTCTGAACTGAAAATTCCGTATGATACCGTTATGGCCGCGGATTTTGCCGATTCGGAATGCGAAGCATCGGCAAAATCCTGTTACAGTGCGCGGGCATAGAGTACCCGTGTACTGTAACACCCCTTTACATATCTACATAAAAATTTAAGAACGTTCCTTATGTTTTTGCATCATTTTTATGCTATACTGAATTATGATATATTTTTTCTTTGATTTGATTTTTTCGTAACTGGAAACATGGTCAGTTACGATTTTTCATCTTTTATTATGTCTGATATGAGGAGGAATCGATTATGCCAACCATTCTCGTCTGCGATGACGACAAACAGATCGTAGAAGCGATCAATATTTATCTGACCGGCGAAGGTTTCAATGTAATTAAGGCCTACGACGGCTACGAAGCGCTGGAGCTTCTGGAGAAGAATGAAGTAAACTTAATGATCGTGGATGTCATGATGCCGGGTCTCGACGGGATCCGCACCACACTTAAGGTCCGCGAGACCAGCAGTATCCCGATCATCATCCTCTCCGCGAAATCCGAGGATACCGATAAGATCTTAGGGTTAAACATCGGTGCTGACGACTACATTACAAAGCCGTTTAACCCATTAGAGCTCGTAGCCCGCGTGAAATCCCAGCTCCGCCGCTACACCCAGCTCGGCAATTTGAACCAGCAGGGCAGCTCCCAGGTCTACAAGTGCGGCGGACTGATGATCAACGATGAGAACAAGGAAGTTACCGTCGACGGAGAGCCGATCAAGCTGACACCCATCGAGTACAACATCCTGCTTCTTCTCGTGAAGAACGCGGGGAAGGTTTTCTCTATTGACCAAATTTACGAAAAAATCTGGAATGAAGACGCAATTGGTGCAGATAACACTGTTGCCGTCCACATCCGCCATATCCGCGAGAAAATCGAGATCAACCCGAAAGAACCCCGCTACTTAAAGGTAGTCTGGGGCGTCGGCTATAAGATCGAGAAACAGTAAGGAGAGTCCAGATGGCAGAAAAAAAGACAAACTCATTTTTCAAGCGTCTCGTCGGCTTCCTTCACTTTCTCTTTGCCTGCGTGACACTCGTCGGAATCGGGTTCATGTATTTAAACAGCAACTACGGCCGGGGTCTCGACTGGATCAAGACGGAGACCTTTGAACAGTCCCCGGATTTCAGCAAAAAAGTCCAGGCAGATATCACAAATATCTTCGATTATGTCCAGTATCAGGATATTTTCGAGGTAAACGGTGAGGTCGACTACTCCCAGGTCGTCCTGGAAGTCACCACGGGACCTGGCGGTGAGAAATCCTACACTCTGGACGATATTATCCAGTACGGAAAATCCCTGGGCTACTACATGGACGAGTCCGACAACTACGCGTTAAAGGGTGGTCCGGAGACTCTGTCCGAGGAAGACCAGGAACAGGTCTATGTCCGCTACCGCTGCTACCAGTCTGAGGAAGACTTAACGAGCCCGGATCAGTCTTTCTCGACGATGCCGGACCTGACGTATGAGATCTTAAGGCGTTTCTCTTCCTACTACTCGATCTACTCGAGACTCATGAGCGACTTTACGAATCTCTATTTCCGCGTGGCGTACTACTCAAAAAATAATGCGATCTATGAGATCCATACCAACGCGCCGGAGATGTCCAACGATGACATTATGGCCATGGGAAGATATATCTACTATTCCGGAGACTCCAACGACCTTGCGGTCCGGACGAACTTCGAATCCAACTTTCCGAGTATCCCGGCACTGATGTCGAAAAATAACCCGTACAACGGCAACAGCTACTATGTGGTCATCGGTCTCGACACATCCTATAAGGCGAACGATGACTATGCCCAGGCATATACCGCCTATAATAAGTCCCGCGTGAATTTCTCCAACGGACTTTATATTACGATCGCGGGACTTGCCGGTTCCCTCGTGACCTTCGCGTTCCTTCTGTTCCTGTCCGGACATGCGTCGATCTCTGACCGGACCATCACGCTTTACCCGTTTGACCGGACAAAAACGGATTTCATGCTGCTCCTGATGGCATTCGTGTCCTACCTCTGCATCCACATCATGGCGCCGGTGACATCAAAGCTCCTGCACCTGGTAGTGACATCAGATTACTGGGACCGCGCGAACCTGCTGGTGGCCTTCGGATACCTGTATTTCTGCGTCATCCTGACCTTCTTCAGCCTGATCCGCAGATACAAGGCGGAGACACTCTGGAAGAACAGCTTTCTGCATGATCTTACAGAAACACTCTCCGAGAGCACGTTCCGCTACCGGATCACAATAGGCTTTGTGCTGTATCTTGCATACAACGTATTCATGATCACCGTGGGGGCATTCATGATCTTCCATCATGAAAATTCCGTTTTCCAGTTCATGCCGTTCATCTTCGTGATGATCGCCTGGATCGCCGGAAACCTTCTGGTATTCTACTTTATCTACCGGAATGCGGACCAGACGGACAAGATCCATGCCGCCATCGAAAAACTCGCCTCCGGGGAGACGAGCTACAAGGTGGATGTCAATGATTTCTCGAATCTGGAGGCGGAACTCGCCGAAGGACTGAACCGTATCAGTGACGGTCTGGAGACAGCTCTTGCCGAACAGGTAAAGAGCGAACGCCTGAAGGCCGACCTGATCACGAACGTGTCCCACGATATCAAGACACCGTTGACCTCCATCATCAACTATGTGGATCTCATCAAGCGCCAGCACATTGAAGACCCGACGGTTCAGAAATATCTGGAGGTTCTGGATCAGAAATCCCAGAGGTTAAAGACACTGACCGAGGATCTTGTGGAAGCTTCCCGCGCAAGCTCCGGAAATATCAAGCTGGAGATCACAAATATCGATTTCGTGGAACTTGTCCAGCAGACGACTGGAGAATTTGAGGAAAAATACGCGATCCGCCATCTGGAGATCGTCAACACACTTCCGAACGAGGTCATCATGATCGAGGCAGACGGACGAAGGCTATGGCGTGTCCTTGAAAACCTCTATAATAACGCTTTCAAGTACGCGTTAGAGGGAACCCGCGTCTACGTCACGATCGAAGACCATGGCGCCGACGTTGTGTTCACGATCAAGAATGTGTCCGCGAACCCGTTAAATATCAGCCCGGATGAGCTCACCGAGCGTTTCGTCCGCGGTGACGTCTCCCGAACCACCGAGGGAAGCGGACTTGGGCTTTCCATCGCGAAAGACCTGACAACTCTTCAGGGCGGAAAGTTCGAGCTGATCATCGATGGCGACCTGTTTAAGGCGCAGATCACGTTTCCGATCAAAAACTAAATAGCTTCTTATAAACAGAGAGCGTACCACCTTTTTTAGGCAATACGCTCTCTGTTTATATCTTATGTATTGAAATCTCTCAGATCGTCAGCACAAACGAAGCCAGCATCGCGATCCTCGGAATATACTGGTCGATCAGGATGTACTCGTTTGCGGAGTGGGCCCCGTCACCGGCTGCGCCGAGACCGTCAAGGGTCGGGATACCCATAGCAGATACCTCGTTTCCATCGCTGCCGCCGCCCACAAACTGATGGGAAAACTTAAGCCCGACCTTCTCGCCGCAGATCTTCGCCTTCTCGAAGAGCGCCATGTTCGCCTCCGTCTCCTCCATCGGCATCTTGCTGTCACGTTCGATGACTTCCCTTGTGGTTCCCGGAACCGTCGTCCTGATCTCGTTGATCGCCTTGCGGACCCTGTCTCCCTCGGCGGCTGTCTTTACGCGGCAGTCGATCTCGATCTCTGCCTCGGCCGGGACAACGTTCGGTTTTGTACCGCCACTGCAAACGCCCACATTGACGGTAGTTCCAGCCTCGTAATCTGTCAGTTTCTGGATCGCGAGGATCTCATGTGCCAGCTCCTCGATGGCATTGATCCCCTCTTTATGGGCATTTCCCGCATGGGATGCCTTTCCGTGAATCCTTACGGTAAAACGGACAAGGCCTTTTCTTCCTGTCTTTAAATCTCCGTTCGCTGTACACGGCTCGCAGACAAGCGCCGCCTTCGCGTCCTTCGCAAGCTCACAAATGATATCGGTAGACTCAGCACTTCCGGTCTCCTCGTCACCGTTAAAGATGAATTCCAGCCTCTTTCCCGGATCGATCCCAAGATCCTTATATGCCTTTACAGTCCAGATCGCGGAAATAAGTCCGCCTTTCATGTCATAAACACCCGGCCCGTGGAGCCCATTTCCTTCTGTATAATACTTCAGCGCACCGATGAGATGTACGGTGTCATAATGACCGATAAACAGGATCTTCTCCGTACCCTTTCCATACTGGAACCGCACCGGACAGTGTCCGTTCTCCGCCTCGTAGACAAAGCAGTCCTCTCCTGTGCGCTCCTTGATCAGCATGACCAGCTTTTCCCGCACCTTTGCCAGAGCCTCAATATCTGAAGTGCTGGCCTCTGTCAGGACCAGAGATTTTAAGTCCTCAAAGATCTCCGTCTCATGTTCTTTTAAGTAAGCAAGTATTTTCTGTTCCATGATTTCTGTCCTTTCTTCTGTAATTGATACTGTATACCTATCTATATCTTACTTCTTTATCACGCGGACCTTCTTCCATTTTCCTGTCAGATACCATCCAAACGAGATCACATAATTCGCAGCCCAGCCAAGGGGAACCGCCATCCATGCTACCTGGATTCCATAAATCGGTGCAAACAGGTTCGTCACGCTGACACGGATCGCGAGATTCACGAGGTTTGCCACCGTAAATGCCGTCACATCACCTGCGCCGCGGAGCAGACCGTCCGTGGATGCCTTGAGGCCGATAAATGAGTAGAAAAACGATAAGAACTTCACATAACTGAGTCCCACCGAATACGCCTCACTGCTGCCGCTGTCAAGGAACAGGGACACGAATGCGCCTCCTGCCAGCTGGTACATCACGCAGAGCACCGTACCCGCCGTCAGGACGATCACATAGCACATCCGGTAACCTTCCTTCACCCGGTCGATCTTTCCGGCCCCCATATTCTGGGCTGTGAAGGTTGACATGGCATTTCCCATGGCGAGCATCGGCACGATGCTTAAGGACTCGATCCGCATGCCCGCGGAGTATCCGGCGATCGCCGTGGAGCCGAAGCTGTTGATCACAGACTGGACCAGCAGGATTCCGATATGGACGATGGACTGCTGCAGTGTGGACGGAACGGCGATCTTCACCATGGAGACCGCCATTTCTCCGCTGTAGAGACGCACCGGTTCCTCGGCAGGATACCCCTTTAGCTTCCGCATCAGAAGCAGGAACGAGATCACCGCCGAGATTCCCTGTGCGATCAATGTCGCCAACGCAACGCCACGGACGCCCTGCTTGAAAATGATCACGAGGATCATGTCCAGCACGATGTTTAACAGGGAAGAAAAGATCAAAAGGTACAGCGGCTTCTTTGAATCTCCCAGTGCGTTGAAGATCGATGCCTGAACGTTATACATGAACAGAAACGGCAGTCCGAGAAAGTAGATCGCCAGATACAGCGCCGCATCCGAGAAAATATCCTCCGGTACGTTGACGAGATTCAGGATCCGATTGTTGAACAGGAGCCCCACTGCTGCCAGAAACGCCGCAATCCCAAGGAAATTGAACATCGTTGTGTAGACTGCCGTCTTCATCTTCGCGAGTTTTCCCGCTCCCAGAAACTGGGAGATCACCACGGAGCTTCCGATTCCGCCGCCGATGGCGATGGCAATAAAGACGTTCGTGATCGCATAGGATGCGCCAACCGCCGCTAACGCCTGTTCCCCGACGAATTTTCCTACCACTACTGAGTCCGTGATGTTGTAAAACTGCTGAAAAAGATTTCCGAGTATCATCGGAAGCACGAAGAAAAGCAGGGATTTTCCCGGATTGTCCGTCAGCATGTCATATTTTTTTCTTGTCTCTTTCATGTCTGTCAAAACGTAATGATGGAAGCCAACGCCAGTTTCGCTCTGGAAAACAGTGTCTCAGCTACCGCATACTCCTCCATTGAATGATTGTTCGCGCCCTTGACGCCCATGGCGCAAACTACCGGAACGCCTTCCGCCGCAGCCAGGCAGGAATCGGACCAGCCGCCAACTTTCTTTGTCTGCAGCTTTCCGTAACCGATCATGTCTGCCGTCTTCTGGACATGGCGGAAAAGTTCCAGATTTTTCTCCGATACCGGCATTACCGTGCTCGGCTTCGTCCAGGTCACATCTGCCGTCGTATCCGGGACAGTTCTCGTCTCCGCAATCTTTTTGATCGCCTGAAGTGTTTCCTCAAGGCGTTCAAAGCTGTCGTAGCGGATGTCGATTCCAACCTCACAGGACGCAGCCACTGCGTTTGCAACCGTTCCGCCCTGAATCACACCTACATTCACAAAAAGTCCATGTTCAAAGTCATGAAGCTTCTGGATCTCGATGATCTTATGCGCCATCTCCAAAATCGCGTTTCTTCCGCGCTGCGGATCATTTCCAGCGTGGGCCGCGACTCCGTGAACGGTGAGTGTCACACGGCAGGAACCTTTTCTTCCAACAACGAGTCCGTCATCGATAAATCCCGTCTCAAAGTTGAATGCCGCCGCGCATCCCGCGCAGAGTTTCCGGATCTCTGACTCCGCATTTGTCTGACGGTGTCCGTTCTCCTCATCTCCCGCAAAGACAACGCGGATCGGGCGTTTCCCATATCCGTACTCATGGAGCGCCTTTAAAACGTAGACAACGATCACAAGTCCCGCCTTCATATCCAGAACTCCCGGTCCGTGGGCATTTCCGTTCTCATCGATGCGGAACGGATTTTTCTCTAACGTGCCTTTCGCAAATACCGTGTCCATGTGTCCGATCAGGACGATGGGCTGGCCTGCTGCCTCTTTATTCCATACACCTGCCAGGAGGTTTCCGAAACGTTCCATCGGGATCACAGCTGTCTCCACTCCGGCACTTTCCAGTTCATCCTTTAAGACCGCACCTACCCGGTCAACGCCCTCTTTATCCGGGGTTCCGCTTTCGATAGAAACGATCTTTTCCCATAGCGACAGCATCTCGTCCCTGTGACGGTCTATATACGCGGATGTCTTCACGATTAGTCCTCTGTCTTCCATAGCCTGCATCCTCCTTGCCATTTTATTCATCTATGATATAACAAACATACTGAAATGAAAATACTGAAAATCTATAAAAATCGGGAATTCCGCCTGACGGTAACGCCTTCCCGGTTACAAGCTTGACTTCTACGTCTCTGCGAATTATAATGAGTGAATTAAACCTACCAATTTGCTATGAAGATATGACCACCCGTACGAGACTGCTAAGATAAACGCTCCGCGAGGATGCGCAGTGATTTTGATAGAAATATGTCAGCTTCTCTGACCAGAATCACGCGGCAAGTCTCACGGACGTTCAACTTGAGAATATGAAAGGACGGAGAATTCCTTATGAACAACACGATCAACGTTTCCATAGACTGCGTTCCGGCCGCACTCCGGGAATTTTTTGCGGAGCATTCTACCATCGCTCTTGCTTTTTCCGGCGGAACGGATTCCTCTTATCTTCTCTATGCCGCAAAGGCCTGCGGAGCAAATGTACATGCTTACTATGTCTCCACTCCGTTCCAGCCGCAATTTGAGTTAGATGACGCGAAGCTTCTCGCTGAATCATTACACGCGGACATGACGGTCCTGCCCTTTGATGTGCTGACGGATAAAGTCGTAAAGAGCAATCCGAAAGACCGCTGCTACTACTGCAAGAATCAGGTATTCGGCGGAATCCTGAAAGCCGCAAAGGAGGACGGCTTTACCGAGATCATGGACGGAACGAACGCCTCCGATGACGCCGGTGACCGCCCGGGCATGCGCGCTTTAAAAGAAATGAAGGTACTGTCCCCGCTGCGCCTTTCCGGAATAACAAAAACGGCACTCCGGGAATATTCCCGAAATGCCGGATTATTTACATGGAACAAGCCCGCCTACGCCTGTCTTGCGACGAGAGTTCCGTCGGGAATTTCCATCGAAGCTTCTGTATTAAGGGATGTGGAATGGGCGGAGAAATCCCTCTCCGACCTTGGATTCCGCGATTTCCGCGTCCGCGTGTACCCGGATCCCGCTGCCGCAGACCCAAAGGCCGATGCGCCGTGGTGCGCAAAACTCCAGCTCACCGAGGACATGATCCCGAAGCTTATGGAGCAGCGGAAGGAGATCTGCGCGCTCTTAAAGCAGAGATTTACGGATGTGACACTGGATCTTGTGGCGAGAACACCGTCGATGTAGGGAACGTCTCCCACATCTGTACATCAGATCTAATGCTCTGTATACGCAGATCGGCTAAAGTCTATAAAACAGGGAACGAGTATAACCGGCTTAACTTCACCGGTCATACTCGTTCTTAAAATATTTTCACCCCGAAAACTTCCGGGCCTTTTTGTATACAGGATTCCTCTCTATGTCACCTCATTCAGCCAGGCTACTGCCGCTTTGATCCCGTCCTCGCTGAACTCAAATTCCTGATACGTCTTTTTTTCATCTTCCGTCACAGAAAAAATAAACGGCCCCGGCCAGGTGATCGCCTGGATCTTATCCGGCTCGCCTTCCTCTCCGCTGATCTTCCGGATCATAAAATTCGTTCCCTTTTCACTTCCGGTAAATGTTGTCTTCTTTAAATATGGAATGGAGATCATTCCTGTCAGCTCGATCATAACAACCTCTTTTCTTCTTTTCCATTGCAAATTGTTAAAGTGTTCGCTATACTTACACCATAAACCACCGTACAGGAATCATTATACACCATTCCTGTCCACGAAGCATCAGGAGTATCTCATGTTAGCTGTATTTTTATCTCCGGTCTACCTGTTATTTCAGGCATACATTCTTTTATGGCTCTACGCCTGGGCGGATTCCTGCTCCCCGGCGCTTCATTCACTGTTTTTCAGGATCCCTGTCACAGTCCTCTATCTATTTTTTGCCGTCAGCCCGCTGACCGGATTTCTGATCACAAAAGAACCACTTCACCATTTTCTCCGGGTGATCAGCAACTACTGGCTCGGCACTCTGGAATATATCCTGCTTTTTATCATCACCTTCGACGTGATCCGCCGTGTCACCGGCCATTCCTTCTTTATGAAATACCGGTACCCGGCCATGCTGCATACCATGCCGAAAAATCTCGTGATCTTTGGCGGCTTTGCCATTGGCCTGATCCTTATGGTCAGCATTTACGGTGTCCTGCATGCAAGACGGGTCTATGTGCGGCAGGATCCGGTCGTCATCGAAAAGAGTTCTTCTCTTCCGGGACTTAAGATCGCCCTGATCGCGGATCTTCACCTTGGATACAACTCCACGAAGTCCCATGTAAGAAAGATCGTAGACACCATTAACTCCCAAAATGTCGATCTCGTCTGCATTGCCGGAGATCTCTTCGACAATGATTACAACGCGATCAAGGACCCGGATGAGGTGGCTGACATTCTATCCGATATCAAGAGCCGGTACGGCACATACGCCTGCTGGGGCAACCATGACGTAAGCGAGAAGATCCTCGCCGGATTCACATTTCCACAGAAGGAAACGATCGTCCGGGACGGGCGGTTTACGGAATTTCTGCACCACGCCGGTATCACGATGCTGGAGGACGAGACCGTCTGCATCAATAATGCATTCTATCTTGTCGGCCGCCGGGATAAGGATATGGCAAAAAAAGAACAGCTCCCGCGGAAAACCTTTGCTGAGATCACCGAACCTCTCGATCCCTCACTTCCCATCATCGTCATGGATCACCAGCCGGGAGAATTGTCAGAAGCCTCCGATGCCGGTGTCGATCTGGACCTCTCCGGCCACACCCATGACGGTCAGATGTTTCCGGCAAACCTTGTGGTCCATTTTCTCTGGGAAAACGCCTGCGGAGTCCTGAAAAAGGGGGCTATGACGTCTATTGTCACCTCCGGTGCCGGTGTCTGGGGACCGGCGATGCGGGTCGGGACTAACAATGAAGTCGTGATCGCAAATGTGTCGTTTGATCCAGCCACAGACCAATAAGCTGTTGTTCCAATAAGTTGTTCCTATAAATAGTATAAACGAGAAAAACGGAGGTTTTATATGAAAGAATTTGTCAAGTCCATCACAAGCCCCTATGAAAAAGAACTGATTGAAACACGCCGTTACCTGCATCGACACCCGGAGCTCTCCTTTCAGGAGACAGGCACTGCCGATTACATCCGCAGCACCCTGAATGCCCTGGGCGTCCCACTGATGGAAGGGATCTCCGGAACCAGCACGGTCGCTGTCATAAAAGGCGAAAAAACCGGTCCATGCATCGCGTTCCGCGCGGACATCGACGCGCTCCCGGTGGAGGAAGAAAATGATCTCCCATTTAAGTCCGAGGTTCCCGGCGTTATGCATGCCTGTGGACACGATATCCATACCGCAGTCCTTTTAACCTTCGCAAAGGTCCTCACAGCCCATCCGGAGCTTGTCCGTGGAACTGTGAAGCTGATCTTTCAGGCAGCCGAGGAAAAGCTCCCGGGAGGCGCTAAGGCGCTCTGCGAGGAAGGTGCCATGAAGGATGTCGATCTCATCTATGGTTTCCACTGTGCTTCCGCGTTTCCGCTCGGCACCATCGCCGTGACTCCCCGGGCGTATTCCGCAGCGATCGGTATTTATGAAGTGAAGATCCATGGAAAGGGCGGTCATGGCGGTTATCCGCAGAATGCCCTGAATCCGGTCCCCGTGGCCTGCATGGTCGGATCTGCTTTAAACCAGATCCTGGCTGAAAAAAAGAATCCGCTGGAAGGCGGTGTTCTTACGGTTTCCTATATAAATGGCGGCCAGTATCCGAATATCATCACGGATACCGTGACTCTCGGCGGCAATGTCCGCACTTTAAACAATGACCTGATCGACAAAGTCTTTGACTCCATCCACTCCATCAGCAGGGGGATCTGCGCCGGATTCGGCCTCACCTGCGATGTGACCACGACTCTGGGCTATCCGGCAGCCATCAACGTGCCGGAGGAGATCGAAACGGTCCGCAGTGTCACAAGAGACCTCGGATATACCGTCTACGAACGCCCGGATGCCCTTGGCGGTGAGGATTTTGCCTACTATCTTCTTGAGAAGCCGGGTGCCTACTTCCAGATCGGAATGGCTGATCCCGAACGCCCGATTACCTCTTCCCCGCACCATAACTGCCATTTCCAATTAGATGAGCGCGGAATTTCAGAGGCGCTTGAGATGGAGCTTGGTCTGTACCTGCGCGTGACAGGACAGATGTAACCGTATAGAAAAAGCGGCTGTCATATCGGCAAAGCTTTGCCGGGCAGCCGCTCTTTTTCACTATTTTTACAAATCCTTCGCTCCAACAAGTCCGTAGGCCGACTCCGCGCTCCTCACAGCCCTCAGGATCGCCTCCGCCATAACCTGGGCACCGAGGGTTCCGACCATATCCTGATCTGCCTTCACATCGCCCACAGACAGAGCGTAGATGCTGTCTCCGTCGGAAGAGGTATGAACAGGACGGATCGCCCGCGCATAGCCGTCGTGGGCCATCCCGGCGATCTTGCAGAGGCTGCTCTTCGGGAATGCCGCGTTCGTAATCACCGCACCGATGGTCGTATTCTCTGTCGCGCCGGTGAACTTGTTCTTGATCACTTCATAGCTCTTATAAACGGCTTCTTCTGTGTCCGCAAATGTCTTCCTGTCCGCATTTAAAAGACCGGCGACCTTCTTTCCGTCCTTCCAGTCATAGATATCGCCTCTCGCATTCACCGCAACGATTGCGCCGACCTTCAGATCCCCAATCTGCACCGCATAGCTTCCGATTCCGCCCTTCATGCAGAGAGACTTGTCCCCCAGCTTTCCGACGGACGCGCCTGTTCCAGCGCCGAAGTTTCCATCCTGATAATTATTCTTCTCCGCGCCCTCGCATGCCGCGTATCCCATGGCCTTATCCGGTCTCGTCTTAAAATCCCCGACCATCAGGTCAAACAGGCAGGACTCGCATACAAGCGGTACCTTCGTGATTCCCACATCAAAGCCGATCCCACGTTCTTCCAGATACTCCATAACGCCCCCAGCCGCGTCCAGACCGAACGCACTTCCGCCGCTGAGTAAAACTGCCTGGATCACGTCAGCTGCCGCCATAGGCTTTAAAAGCTCTGATTCCCTGGATGCCGGACCGCCCCCGCGGACATCCAGCCCGGCTGCTGCGCCCCGCTCGCAGATAATAACCGTACACCCGGTCCCCGCTTCTTTATTCTCTGCGCTGCCGATCCTGATGTTTTCGATCTCTGTGATTTTGATTTCTTTCATCCTTTTAATCTCCCTTTAATTACCTGTGATTCCGAAACAGGATCCCCTAAATGAGGATCCTGTTGGTAAATTTTTCATACACTTTTTCTATTTATATAGTATATCACATTTTAAAATTAAATTAAAATCATAAAATCGGGAATATATAATGAATAACAAATATTTGAACGAATGATATGATTATTGAATGATTCGATATCAGTGTAACAAAAAACACCGTCCCGGCGGCTTATCATCCGCTAAAACAGTGCTTTTTTCGTGCACCTTCAGGGATTCGAACCCTGGACAAATAGATTAAGAGTCTACTGCTCTACCAGCTGAGCTAAAGGTGCTTGGTTTGTTGTTTTTCTTTGTTTTGTTTGCCTCATCCGTGGCACGTTTTGTATTATAGGATAAACCAAGAAAAAAGTCAACACCTTTTTTGAATTTTTTTTAATTTTTTTGTTTTTCAAAAAACAGGTACAAATGAAACGATTAAAAAAGCCAGCAAACATGCGGGTTTGCCGGCTTTTTTGTCCCTGTTTCTTACAACATCTCTTTGATCGCATTTTCCAGAACTTCTTTATCCTGAAGTCCAACGCTCTTGGAAAAAATTTCTCCATCCTTGAAAAGAATGATCGTCGGGATAGACATAACTCCGTAGCGGGCAGCAATATCACTGTTCTCGTCTACATCGAGTTTGCCGATCTTTACTTTTCCGTCGTACTCCTCAGCGAGCTCTTCGATCACCGGAGCCATCATACGGCACGGGCCGCACCATGTCGCAAAGAAATCCACAACTACCGGGATCTCTGAGCCCAGAACATCAGCATCAAAATTTGCGCTTGTAAATACTGTTTCCATATTATTTTCTCCTTCCATTAATATCCTGCTGCATTCAAAGCTTTTCCACCGCATTCGCTTACCGCTCCGGCGGTCACAGAAAACCTCTCTGCCGCGCTTATTTTTTCTTTCTGCCGCAGACAACATCATTTGCCTCGTCAAAACATTTCCTGATCCGGATAATTTTCCGATTCAGTTCCATCTTGTCGCAGGTTGCCTGTGAGAGCCACCGCTTTACGCATGCCCACATACTCATCCGGCACACGGCCTTTCCGTCATTTCACGTCTATTATATGCAGATATTTATGACTTATCACGGCGGGCGGTCAGCTTACAGATCGGCTTGCCCTCCGCGGAGAACTTCGTCTCGTACTCTGTCATAACATTTCCCTCGGCCATATCGCTGTGGTGAAGATCAAATGTATGGGATGTCACCTGCCAGCCTGCCTCCGGAATGGATTCTAAAGAATAGCGGAACAGGTCCTGATTGTCGGTCTTAAACTCGATAATTCCGTCCGGCTGTAAAATCTTATCATACACGGCAAGGAAACGGTCTGATGTCAGGCGGCGCTTCGCATGGCGGTCCTTCGGCCACGGATCCGAGAAATTTAAGTAGATCCGCTCCACCTCATTATCCGCGAACACCTCCGTAAGCTCTAAGGCATCGATCCTCATAAAATAAATATTAGAAAGCTCCAGCTCCGCGCGCTTCTGAAGTCCGCGAAGCAGAACGCTGGAGTAACGCTCGATTCCCACGTAATTGATATCCGGGTTCATCTGGGCAAGCTCCATGATGAATTTTCCTTTTCCCATTCCGACCTCAATGCGGATCGGATTATCGTTTCCAAAAAATTCATGCCACCTTCCCTTCAGTGACTGCGGATCCTGGACCACATATGGGCTCTCAGCAATCTCTTCTTCCGCGCCTTTGATATGGCGTAATCTCATAATGTATTTCCTCCTGATATTGCTTGTGTCTCATTTTATCATTGAAAGCCTTATTTTGCAAGGTAACAGTGACGCGCAGAATTTTTCTTTCAATATATCTTTTGGAAACAGAAAATTCTTAAATTGTCCAAAAATTTTTCGTGCAATTTTCCCACTGTTCCAGTATAATAAAGATAATGGCTGACAAAATCGCTCTTTTCGTGTCTGTGATCGTTTCATCAGGCGCACAGCATTACATAGAAGGAAACGGCATCTGTGAGTATCCGGCACCTTCACCGGCACCGGATTTTCACCTTCACGCGCCGTTAAAATACATAAAACGGAGGGATTTATATGGCAAGAAACGACATTCCTAACGGATGGGATAAGATCCGTCAGAATGTTCAGGAGACCGAGCGTCTCATGGGACAAAAACAATACAACCAGTCCATGATCAAAGCAAAACAGACCGTGGAATACATGGTTAAGCTCCAATGTGAACAGGCGGGGATCATGGAAGGCTCCATGGACTCTATGATCCACGAGCTCTACAACAACGGCTGGATCTCAAAATCCACCGCCGAGCACTACTTACAGATCTACGACATCGGCACAAAAGCCGCAAAAAACGGCGATAACGGTGCCTACAATGCAAACCAGGCCTACCACGTGCTGTCCCAGGAGATCTACTCCTTTGCAGACAACGGGAAAGCCCCCCGCGGAAGACGCCCGGCCGGTAGCCGTCCCCAGCAGTCCAGAAACCGCAGCGCCGGTTCCCGGCAGTCCGGAAGCGGCATGCAGCCGGCTGATCTTTTAAAATTTGTGGTTCCGATCGTCCTCGTGATCATCCTGATCGTCCTGATCCGTGTCCTCACGCCGAAGAAACCGGCTACAGAGGAGACCTCCGCACCAGTGATCACAACGGAAACAGCAGAGACCACAGCCCCGGAGACTGAACCGGAGAGCACAGCTTCCGGCTCCTCCTACAAGACAACAACGACCTTGAACGTCCGCAAAGAACCGTCCACCGACGCGGACCGCATCGGAAAACTGGACCCGGGCGCATCCGTTGAATATCTCCGCGACCACGACGATACCTGGGCCGTCATCAAGTACAACGGACAGGAAGCCTATGTCGCGAAGGAATTTCTAACAGCGGAGTAATAACTTATTGGAATATCAAATTCAAAAAAGCTCTAAAGCCAATATTTAGGGCGGGATTCCGATGGATCCCGCCCTATTGCTGACTTCAGAGTTCTTTTTTCATTTATACTACATTCTTACACCGTCACATCTCCCATCCCCGACGGGTCTTTCTCAAAATACTTACAGAAATAATTCACAAACTCATCCACCACCGGCTTATTTCCTGCCTGCTCAAACACCGTGACCACCAGGTCACGCCTGCAGTTCGGGTAACGGATCGGGATCAGGACAACACCATGCCCCGGCTTTCCACCCCAGGCTTTTTCCGGCCAGAAGCCGATTCCAAGCCCTGCCGCGATCAGGTTGCGCACCGACTCCGGACTGTTGCTCTCAAACACCGCCTGAGGGCGGATCCCCGCTCTCCGGCAGAAATCATCGCAGATCCCGCGGAGCTGCCAGCCGTTTCCGAGACGGATGAAATTTTCTTCCTTCACTTCCCGCAGATCGACGGTCTTATGTTTCGCAAACTTTGAATCCGGCGGTACTGCCAGAAAAATCTCCTCCCTCAGATATTCCCGTCTTACCACGCCATCTGGAAGTTCCTGCGGATGCGGAGGCGTCACAGATATAGCGATCCTTGATTCGATATGGATATCACAGCTCTCCGTCATCTCAAGCTGGGATACCTGAAACTGGACATCCGGTTTCAGGGCCCGATAGGAAATAATACTGTTCGTAATGAGGTTCGACGCGGACAGGAAATTTAAATAGATCGTGCGCTCCGATGAATAAACCGACTCCCAGAGCTCATCCTTTAGATTATCGATGGATTCCAGAATCGGGATCAGGCGTTTTTTCAGGAGTTTCCCCTGTTCGTTGAGCTCGATCCGGTGATTTTTCCGGTCAAAAAGGCTTACGCCGAGCTCCGTCTCCAGACGCTTGATGGACTGGGACAATGCCGGCTGGGCGATATGCAGATCTTCTGCCGCTTTTGTCAGATTTTCATACCGCGCTGCCGCCAAAAAATACCGAAACTGCTGGATTTCCATATCATTCCCCCTTTTTCTTTCGCGCCTTAACGATCATGTTAATTTTGTGCTAATTTTTTGTTCATTTATAGCATTTTCCGATTATTATAACATTCATGTTATAACAGCATAATTATTATATATTTGAAATTCCTGATTTTCAAGCTATATTATAATGTTACCGGGGTCAGACACCCAGGAAAACCTGACTTGAATTTTACCGCAGAAAACTCCGAGGTTTCTGGCCCCATCCCCCCGGATGAGGGAAAATCCTTCTCAGAAAGGAGACAAATCAATGAACAATATCATCAATCAGCTCTCCCAGATTGAAGAAAAGACTGTCGCGATCTTAGACGGCGCTGCTGACAAGAAAAAAACTCTTGCAGCAGAATATGAGGCAAAGACGAAACAGTTTGACAAGGAGCTGAATCATGAAACCGAACTGGAGATCCAGTCCATGCGCCAGAAAATGGAGGCAGAAGCCGCCGCGGAGCTTGACAGGCAGAAAACCGCCGCCGGTGACCAGATCGCCCGCCTGGAACAGCATTACGAAGAAAAGCATTCCTGGTATGTGGACTCCCTCTTCCGTTCTATGACCGAGGTGTGATCTATGGGAAGTCTCATCACTTACAGTGCGATCGCTGCCAAGCTTGCCGCGATGCGCGGGCATTTCCTCACGGATGATGAGTTCTCGGTCCTCGCGGGAATGGAGAATGTACCGGCTGCGGTCGAATACCTGAAAAGTTCTCCCGCCTACAGGGATGTTTTTTCCGGTGTCGAAAATGAGGAACTCCACAGAAGTAAGATCGAAGAGCTTTTGTGGCACTCCCTCTATGGTGATTTCTCAAGGCTGTTCCGATTCGCAAACGGAACCCAGAGAAAATTTCTGGATCTCTACTTTCTCCATTTCGAGATCGATGTCATGAAACGGTGTCTGAGGGACGCGGTTTCCGGAAAACGCTCAGATTTGAACTTTAAGAGCTTTGAGCCCTTCTTCCGAAAGCACTCCCACCTGGATTTCACCGCCCTGACTGATTCAAAAGATCTGGACGAATATCTGGACAGCATTCAGAACACCCCTTATTATGGTCCGTTAAAGGACTTAAGGGATCAGGGCATCACTTCCCTGTCTGAGTTCGAATCTGCTCTGGACATCCTGTACTTCATCCGTTTCTGGAAAAGTTTAAAAGACCAGCTTTCAAAAGACGACCGGGAGGCCATCGCCGACTGTGCCGGTGAAAAGATCGATCTTTTAAATATTGAATGGCTCGCAAGAGCGAAACGCCACTACAAATTATCTGCCGATGCCATTATGGAGCTTCTGATCCCCGTATGGCACCGTTTAAAAAAGTCCCAGGCAAGGGAGCTTGCCGAAGCGCCGTCTATAGAGGAATTTGACCGGATCCTAAAGGGGACCCGCTACGGAAACCGGATCTTTCGGGCATCCGGCGAACAGCAGGAGAATCCGGAACTGCATTCCCTGTTCCGGGCGCTTCTGGATGCTGTGTACAGCAAATCCGGACGGAATGATCCGTATTCCGCGGCTGCGTTAAACAGCTACTTCTATTTTAAGGAAGAAGAGATCAGAAAAATCATCACCACCGTTGAGGGGATCCGTTACAGCCTTGGCAGTTCAGAAATTCTCACCTGCCTGGCAGAAAGTTAGAAAAGGGGGTATGCTCTGTGATCGAAAAAATGAAATTCGTCAGCATCTCCGGGCCAAAGAACGATCTGGACCGAATGGTCAACCAGTATCTCTCCCACTATGAGATCCAGCTGGAAAACGCGCTGACCGAATTAAGATCCGCATCAAAATTAGAACCATATCCCGGAACCAATCCATACCGGGAACCGCTTCAGAAAGCGCAGAAACTTCTCGCTTCCTGTCCCGGCGCAAAACAGCAGGAGATTTCCACCGGAACAATGCCTGTGGAGAACGCCATCACACTTGTAAATGACATGGATACGGAGCTCGCCGCCTCCGATGAGGAGCGGGAGTCCTTAAAGGCAAAAGAAAAAGAAGTCTCTTCCCTGTTGGAGCAGGTACGCCTGTATGTGGAACTGGACTTCGATATTCCGGCAATTCTGAAGCTGAAGCACATCAAGTACCGGTTCGGACGTATCAGAAAAGAAAGCTTCCCGCAGCTTCAGGCATTCGCCGACCGCTCGGATGAGACGATCCTGTTCAAATGCCACGAATCAGACCACTATATTTCTTTGCTCTACTTCACACCGGATATCACCTCCGACCGGATCGACACCGTCTTCTCGTCCCTGCAGTTCGAGAGGATCTATCTCCCGGATGAGTACGCCGGAACCCCGAAGACCGAGGTCGAACGTCTGGAAAACGAGCTTGCAAATCTGAAAGCAAAGGAACAGGCCCTGGACGCAAAAGATTCCGGGTACCTGCTGACGAGACAGACCAGTCTCCGGGATGCCAGCCAGGTGCTGAAATCCTATGAAGCAAACTTCAATGTGAGAAAGTATGCGGCATGCACTCATGATAAGGATCATCCGTTCTACATTCTCTGCGGCTGGATGACAAAAGAGGACGCGGAAGCTCTCCACAGGGACCTCGCAAAGGACGCGGACACATTCTTCGTCTTAGAGGACAGCAAAGAGCACGTGACCAGCATTCCGCCCACCAAGTTAAAAAACATTCCGCTGCTGCGGCCGTTTGAGATGTTCGTAAAGATGTACGGACTTCCGTCCTACGACGAGTTTGATCCGACGCTTCTGATCGCCATCACCTACTCCATCTTCTTCGGCTTCATGTTCGGAGATGCCGGACAGGGCCTTGTCCTTCTGATCGGCGGTTTCCTGCTCTATAAGTTCAAAAAGATCGATCTGGCAGCCATTATCTCCTGCTGCGGATTCTTCTCAACGATCTTCGGATGCCTCTTCGGAAGCGTCTTCGGATTTGAAGATGTGATTCCGGCGCTGTGGTTAAAGCCGACCGAAGCCATGACGGATCTTCCGTTTGTGGGTCGTCTGAACACCGTGTTCGTCGTTGCCATTGCTCTCGGCATGGGAGTCATCCTCTTTACGATGATCTTAAACATGATTACGAGCTTTAAGAACCATGACACCGAAAAGACCTGGTTCGATACAAACGGTCTCGCAGGCTTCGTCTTTTATTTCAGTCTTGCAGCCACCATCGTAATGTTCATGAGCGGACATACACTTCCGGCTGCAGCGGTCCTGATCATCATGTTCGTCCTGCCGCTTCTCGTGATGTTCTTTAAGGAACCGCTCACAGCAGTTCTGGAAAAGAAATCTGAGAAGATCTCCGGTGGCGTGGGAATGTTCATCACACAGGGATTTTTCGAGCTGTTTGAAGTACTCTTAAGCTACTTCTCCAACACGCTTTCCTTCGTCCGTGTGGGCGCCTTCGCCGTCAGCCATGCAGCCATGATGCAGGTTGTTTTAATGCTCGCAGGCGCAGAAACCGGAGCACCGTCCATACCGGTCATTGTTCTCGGAAACCTGTTCGTGTGCGGCATGGAGGGCCTGATCGTCGGGATCCAGGTACTCCGTCTCGAGTACTACGAGCTGTTCAGCCGGTTCTATAAAGGAAGCGGCCGGGAATTTAAACCGTTCTACGAGAAATAAGAATAAATGGTAACTGTTCAGTAGGTCTGCGCACTTGCTGCGCTGACCGTAATAAAACATAGGCTGGAAGGCAAAAATCCCATCAGCGAAGCTGATCTGGAATGGATTTTTGCGTGTAACTATGAAGGCACTGAATCGTTACAATAAATGGTAAAATACAGATTTTAGGAGGTCATCGTCATGACAATCGCAGTAAAACTTCTTTTAACCGTTGCACTTATTTTCAGCATTGCTGTCCCCTTCGGAGCTTTCGCCGCAGGTGAAAAGACAAAAGGACGCTATAAAACAGCCCTCGCAGCCAACACCGTAATGTTCTTCGGAACCATGCTCTTCGCCGTCTGCGTACTCTTTGGCGGCACTGCATTCGCAGCCGAGTCCACAGCTGCAGCTGGCGGCATCTCCACCGGTATGGGCTACATCGCAGCTGCTCTTTCCACCGGACTTTCCTGTATCGGCGGCGGCGTTGCCGTTTCCGCGGCAGCATCCGCAGCACTTGGCGCTATCAGTGAGGATTCCTCCATTCTTGGTAAATCTCTTATCTTCGTAGGTCTTGCCGAAGGTGTCTGCCTGTACGGACTTATCATCTCCTTCATGATCATCGGTAAACTTTAATGCCTGACAACATGGCTGAACTATTACCAGGAATGGAGACCGGCTATGAGAATGTATTTGATCAGCGATAATACCGACACGCTGACCGGCATGCGGCTGGCGGGCGTGGACGGTGTGATCGCAAATGAAAAAGGAACGCTGGAAAAGGCGTTGAACGAAGTGTTAAAAGACAAAAATATCGGGATCATCCTGCTCACCGAAGCTCTCGGAAAGAAGTATCCGGAGCTGGTTAAGACGGTACGCACAGAACATAAAAAGCCGCTTCTCATCGAAATCCCGGACCGCCACGGAACAGGACGGCGGCCCGATTTCATCACGGCATATGTAAATGACGCGATCGGACTAAAGTTATAGTATGCACACAGCGGTTCCGTCCGCAGGCGACAGCGATCCGGAACCGCTGCAGATCGATATTGGAATCAAGGAGGTGGCTGCTTTGACAACCGAAGAAAAATTACAGCATTTTGAAGACATCTGCACAGGCGACGCATTAAAGAAATACGAGCAGGCAGTCTCTGATTATACCGCTTATGAGGAAAAGATCCTGAATGAGCATAAAGAAAACGCCAGAAAGCAGGCAGCATTGCAGATCGCTGCCGAAAAAGAGCGGATCGCACGGGAGACCAACAAAAACCTGTCCTTAGGCCAGATCGAGATCCGCCGTTCCTACAGCAGAAAAGATGAGGAACTCCGCGGAAAAGTCTTCTCTGAGCTTCGCGACAAACTGGCGCGGTTCATGGAGACCCCGAAATATGACACACTCTTAGAGGCGCAGATCAAAAAAGAAAAAGCATTTGCAGGATCCAGTGAGATCCATATCTATATCGACCCGTCCGACAGGGAAAAGCAGAATCTTTTATCCTTAAGGACCGACTGCGACATCCGCGTCAGCCAGTACCCGTTTCTCGGCGGCACGCGGGCCGTCATCGCCTCGAAAAATATCCTGATCGATAACTCCTTTGAGACGAAGCTCAAAGAAGCTGAACAGGACTTCCAGTTCTCACTGTAACTGTGCGATACGTTTCCGCGGGCAGCGCAGTACACGCGCAGACCTGCCGGCCAGTTACTTTTTATAACATTTTTGGAGGAAATCAACATGGCTGCAAAAGGCACAATTTACGGGATCAACGGCCCGATCGTCTATATTGCCGGTGATTCCGGTTTTCAGATGAATGAGATGGTCTACGTCGGAGAGGCAAACCTCGTCGGCGAGGTCATCGGACTGACCTCCGAACGCACAACGATCGAGGTCTATGAGGAGACCACAGGTCTGAAGCCCGGAGAGCCGGTCACAGGAACAGGAGCTCCTGTCTCCGTCACACTTGCCCCCGGCATTATCACAAATATTTTTGATGGAATCGAACGTCCGTTAGCCGCTATCAAAAAATCAAGCGGCTATTATATTGACCGCGGTGTTCATGTAACATCCCTTGATACAGAAAAGAAATGGCAGACCCACATGACCGTAAAGCGCGGCGATCATGTCTACGGCGGCACCATCATCGCGGAGGTTCCTGAGACGAGAGCCATCACCCATAAAGTCATGATCCCACCGGATCTGGAGGGTGATGTCCTCTCCGTTGTCTCCGACGGTGAATATACGATCAATGATACACTGATCACGCTTATGACAAAGGACGGAACGGAAAAAGCCATCACCATGACACAGAAGTGGCCGATCCGTATCCCGCGTCCGACCGTAAAGCGTTATCCGGCATCCAAACCGCTGATCACAGGACAGCGTATCCTTGACACCCTGTTCCCGCTCGCAAAGGGCGGCACGGCGGCGATCCCGGGCGGATTCGGTACCGGAAAGACCATGACCCAGCACCAGATCGCCAAGTGGTCCGATGCCGATATCATCATCTACATCGGCTGCGGCGAGCGTGGAAATGAAATGACACAGGTTCTGGAGGAATTCAGCGAGCTGATCGACCCAAAGAGTGGAAACCCACTGATGGAGCGGACTACGTTGATCGCCAATACCTCCAACATGCCGGTTGCCGCCCGTGAGGCGAGTCTTTACTCCGGCCTGACACTTGCAGAATACTACCGCGACATGGGATACAACGTAGCGATCATGGCAGACTCCACCTCCCGTTGGGCTGAGGCGCTCCGTGAGCTCTCCGGCCGTCTGGAGGAAATGCCGGCCGAGGAAGGTTTCCCGGCTTATCTGGCATCCCGCCTGTCCCAGTTCTATGAGCGTGCCGGAATGGTCCAGAACTTAAACGGAACGGAAGGTTCCGTATCCATCATCGGAGCCGTATCCCCTCAGGGCGGCGATTTCTCCGAGCCGGTCACACAGAACACCAAGCGTTTCGTCCGCTGCTTCTGGGGACTTGATAAGAACCTCGCCTACGCGAGACACTTCCCGGCGATCCAATGGCTGACCAGCTACTCGGAATACCTCACGGATCTTTCTTCCTGGTACTCTGAGCATGTGGATAAAAACTTTGTCAATTACCGTAACCAGCTCGTCACGATCCTGAATCAGGAAAGCAGCCTGATGGAGATCGTAAAACTGATCGGATCCGATGTTCTCCCTGATGACCAGAAGCTCGTCCTCGAGATCGCCAAGGTTATCCGTCTCGGTTTCCTTCAGCAGAACGCTTTCCATAAGGAAGATACCTGCGTTCCGCTGAAAAAGCAGTTTAAGATGATGGAGATCATCCTTTATCTCTATAAAAAATCCCGTGCCCTCGTTGCCATGGGCATGCCGGTATCCGTCCTCAAAGAAGAAAAGATCTTTGAGAAGATCATTGCCATCAAATATGACGTCCCGAATGACCGTCTCGACATGTTTGACGACTATAAGAAGCAGATCGATGACTTCTACAATTCCGTCATCGAGCGCAACGCATAAGGAGGCAGATCACAATGGCAGTCGAATATCTTGGCCTTAGTTCCTTAAACGGCCCTCTTGCCGTCCTCGAAGGCGTTTCCGGGGCATCTTATGATGAAATCGTGGAAATGACCGTCGACGGAAAAGAAAAGAAGCTCGGACGCATTATCGAGGCGTACGAGGATAAAGCCGTGATCCAGGTGTTTGAGAGCACCGGAAACATGGCATTGAAAAACACTCATACCCGTCTCACCGGACATCCGATGGAGATCGGCGTCTCCGCCGATATGTTAGGCCGTACTTTTGACGGTCTGGGAAATCCCATCGACGGTCTGGGACCGATCTTAGCTGATAAAAAACTGGATGTAAACGGAAAGCCGTTAAACCCGGTGGCCCGTGAATATCCGCGTAACTACATCCGTACCGGTATCTCCGCCATTGACGGTTTGATGACCCTGATCCGCGGACAGAAGCTCCCGATCTTCTCCGGAAACGGACTTCCCCACGACCAGCTGGCAGCACAGATCGTCATGCAGTCCTCTCTGGGAGACAATTCCGATGAAAAGTTCGCCGTCGTATTCGCAGCTATGGGCGTCAAGTACGATGTTGCCGAATACTTTGAACGTACCTTCCGCGAGAGCGGCGTTCTGGACCATGTTGCCATGTTTATCAATCTTGCAAATGACCCGGTCGTCGAGCGTCTGATCACACCGAAGGTTGCCCTCACAGTTGCCGAATACCTCGCATTTGAAAAAGGCATGCATATCCTGGTCATCCTGACGGATATGACCTCCTACGCTGAGGCGTTGCGTGAGGTTTCCTCCTCAAAGGGCGAGATCCCGTCCCGTAAGGGATATCCGGGATACTTATACAGTGATCTGGCATCTCTCTATGAGCGCGCCGGAATCGTCGCCGGAGTCAACGGATCTGTCACACAGATCCCGATCCTTACCATGCCGAACGATGATATCACCCACCCGATCCCGGACCTTACCGGTTACATCACAGAAGGTCAGATCGTTCTGGACCGCAGCTTAAACGGTCAGTCCATCTACCCGCCGATCAGCGTGCTTCCGTCCCTGTCCCGTCTTATGAAGGACGGCATCGGTGAGGGATTTACCCGTGAAGATCATCAGGATGTGGCAAACCAGCTGTTTTCCTGCTACGCAAAGGTGGGCGACGCGAGAGCCCTCGCATCTGTTATCGGTGAAGATGAGCTCTCCCCGATCGATAAAAAGTATCTGGAATTCGGCCGGGAATTTGAAAAACGGTTCATCGGACAGGATATCCATGACAACCGTACCATCATCGACACCTTAAATATCGGCTGGGAGCTTTTAGGACTTCTTCCGAGAGAAGAGCTCGACCGTATTGACACGAAGATCTTAGACAAGTATTATAAACCTGCAGACGCCGCTTCAGACGCTTCATAAGGAGGGGATCTCATGAATCCGAACACATTCCCCACCAAGGGAAATCTGATCCTTGCGAAAAACTCCCTCGCCCTTGCGACTCAGGGGTACGGACTGATGGATAAAAAGAGGAACATCTTGCTGCGGGAACTTATGGGCCTGATCGATCAGGCAAAAGCGATCCAGTCCGAGATCGATTCCACTTTTACCGCCGCCTACAAGGCACTCCAGAAGGCCAATATCGAGATGGGAATCCACTATGTGGAGGAGATCGCAGGTTCACTTCCCGTCACGGATGATATCCGGATCAAGGCGCGCAGCATCATGGGAACGGAGATCCCGCTTGTCGAGTATACACCGTCAAAAGATGAAAAACCGCCTTATTCGTTTTACAGCACCAGCGATTCGCTGGACGAGGCACGAATCGCCTTCGAGCGCGTGAAGGAACTGACCGCAGACCTCGCAACCGTGGAGACATCCGCCTACCGTCTTGCCGAGAGCATTAAGAAGACCCAGAAGCGGGCCAATGCATTGAAAAACATCACGATCCCGTCCTACCAGGCACTTGTGAAGGACATCACCAACGCCCTGGAGGAAAAGGACCGCGAGGAGTTCACAAGACTAAAAGTAATCAAACGGAGTACCACGAAATGACAAAAACAGCAAAGACCATTACCTACGCCGCCGGGATCTTCACCGCATTCTGGCTGATCATCGCGTTCCTTATCACGTCCGTTGAGGCAGTCACCTACTGGACGCCAGGATATTATGAGAAGGAATACACGAAATATCAGGTTCTGAATGATCTTCCTGAGATGACCATGGATGATCTTTTAGACGTTACCGATGAAATGATGGCATTTCTTCGCGGAAAGCGTGAAAACCTTCACGTATACACCACCATGGGCGGGGAATACCGGGAATTTTTTAATGACCGGGAGATTGCCCACATGGAGGACGTGCGGGGACTCTTCATCGGCGGCCTGTGGCTTCGCCGGATCGGGATCCTGATCACCCTATGCTTCGCGTCCCTGGCTTATTTCTGGGGACGTAAGAGTGCGGAGCGGACAGAGGCGTTAAAGCGCCTGATCCCGAAATCCCTCTGTATCGGCACCGGCGCAGTCTTTGCCGTAGCACTGGCCCTGATCGGCATTATATCCACAGACTTCTCAAAATATTTCATTGTTTTCCACAAAATCTTTTTCAACAATGATCTGTGGGTCCTCGATCCACGCACCGACATGCTCATCAACATCGTTCCGGAAGGTTTCTTCTTCGATACCGCCGCGCGGATCGCGCTGGTGTTTGCGGTGATCGTTGGGATGTTTTTTGTTGGGAATCTGGTATTATATAAAAGAGCCGGCAGGTAGATCTGCCGGTTTTTTTATATCATTTATCGGTTGCAGCCCTGTCTTCAAACTGCTATAATCCATAGTACGAGTACTGTGATCATTCAATCTTTCACAATTACAGGCAAAAATCCATTTCTGATCGGCTGTGCCGATGGGATTTGAGACATCAAAACAGCCGCCACGTCGGGTAAACATAGCGGCAATTTTTTCAAGGAGTTCCATGAAACGAATTTTAAGTATTTTTCTCTGTCTGACGCTGATCCTCGGCTTTTGTCCGGGACAGACGGCATATGCGGCGGCTGAGTGGCCGTCGGAGATCTCGATCTCGGCGGACGGCGGGATCCTAATGGACATCAATTCGGGAGCGGTTTTGTTTGAGAAGAACAGCCATGAACCGTATTATCCGGCAAGTATCACAAAGATCCTGACGGCACTGATCGTGATTGAAAACTGTGGGCTTGATGAGACCGTGACGTTCTCCAACACAGCGGTGAACTCTCTTGAGCCGAACTCCTCCATTCTGGGGGCCCGCGCCGGAGATACGTTAAGTGTCCGGGACTGTCTTTATGCCCTGCTTTTACAGTCCGCGAATGAGGTTGCAAACGCTCTGGCCGAACACTGCGCAGGCAGTATTGATGCTTTTGCGGAGAAGATGAATGAGAAGGCGGCGGAGCTTGGATGTACGGACTCCCATTTCGCAAACCCGAGCGGTCTGAATAATCCGAATCACTATGTATCCGCTTATGACATGGCTCTGATCGCGAAGGCGGCATTTAATAATCCGACATTTGTAGAGGTTGATTCCACAACATACTATGACGTTCCTGCGGGGAAATTAAAGCAGTACCCGGATGGCTGGCGCTACTACGCCCACCACAGAATGCTGCGGCGGAATGATTCCCTTTATTACGACGGTGCCATCGGCGGAAAGACCGGTTACACCTTGCTTGCGGGAAATACATTGGTGACATGCGCGGAGCGCGATGGAATGAAGCTCATAGCTGTCGTTCTCAATGGTCACCAGACCCATTATTCCGACACAAAAGCACTGTTTGACTATGGATTTAAAAATTTCAAGTCCGTTCCGGTTGCGGATCAGGACAGCACTTACAGCAAGGTGGCTGATGATCTGACGATCTCCGGGATCTTTTCCGGGAGTGCTACAAGACTCACGGTAAATAAAAACAGCGCGGTGACTTTACCTGCGGATGGGAGCTTCTCCGATGTGACTTCCACACTGGACTACGACCTGACTGACGATGCACCGGATGGGGCGATTGCACGGATCGATTACCGCTATGGGGATAAGCTTGTGGGACAGGCTTATCTGGAGGCGACTGTGACACAGGGATATGTGCCCGGAGCAGTGAATCAGAGCACGGATACCGCGGAGACTGAGACTGTGGCTGAAACCGTTCCTTCTAAGGCACCTGACAAGGAAACCGAACCTTCCTCTAAAAAAACGGGCAGCAATAAGACATCCTGGACCTCCTCTCCTGCTTTCGGCATTGTTAAGAAAGTCCTGATCGCTGCCGCTGTCATCGGAGCCATTGGCGGCGCCGTCTCCGGAATCATGATCTATCAGGAAAACAAGGCCCAGAACGAGCGTTTTCTCCGTCATCAGCGGCGCGAAAAACGTTTAAAGGAATGGGGATATTCTTCCACAGAATTTGATATGATCATGGAAAAGCACTTAAGATCCAAGTCCGGGATTAAGCAGCCGGGATTCCGGGAGCGGCTCAGAGATCGTTTTCGGAGACGATAAGTTTTATTTTATGTAAACTAAAAGAGCAGATGTATGCTTTTTGAAGCAATACCTCTGCTCTTTTTCTATCTTTTCACATCCGTTTTTTCAGGAGCAAAGTGCTCAATTGCTGCCGTATCTTCCGGGCTGCCGCCTCTATTCCACTCCATGGAGTTTCTTCTGCCTGCTTTTCTCCGCACGGCGGATCCGGGCCTCCTCTTTTTTCAGGAAAACAGCTTCTGCACCTTCCTCATCCACCGGTTTTACCGTCTTTACGGCAAAAACTCTGCCGTCCTCCGACTTTTTCATCCGGATTTTTCCTTTCATCATACCGTGTTCCGGGCATGTCGCAAGGCAGAGGTAATAGCGCTGCCCCGAGGAAAACCAGCGGATCTTTTTCCTCAACATCCGGCGGCACTTCGTGCAGACAACATCTGTCACCCGCTTCTCCTCCATCGCCTCTTCCTTTGTCTCAAACATCCGGGACACAAACTTCGTGTACTCCGGGAAACGCAGCGTGAACTCCTCATCCTCGCTCTCCGGCGGCATATAGTAGTCCACGGACACATAGTCCTTCACAGACTCAAAATCCATGGCCCGCATCACACGTCCCGTATACTCTGCGTCGCCAAGCGCCCTATGGAACGGCGCGTCCACGTCAAGTGCAAAGGACTCCACCGCCTCATCCAACGAAATTCTCGCCTTTCCGTCCTGATAACACAGGCTGTACAGTTTCTGGACATCATAAAAAAGGAACGGTTTCGGGAACGGGATCGTCATCCCATGATAGACCATGTTCCTCTGCAGCTCCGTAAGGTCCATACTTCCCCAGGTGCAGAATATGCAGTCCTCGCCGCACCATTTAAGGAAATCCTCCATCACCGCCGCAAACGGCTCTCCATCCCGCTCTAACTCTTCGATGGAAACATGGGTCACCTCAGAGATGATCCGGTGCATCTGGCGGTACACGCAGGGACGGATGATCCGGTGAAACTCCGCGACCTTCTCACGCTCTTCATTCAGTTTTACTGCTCCGATCTCAAAGATCTCAAAAGGAAGCCGCTCCACAGACGCTTCTTTACCGCCCGGGTTCTGGTTCCATTCCAAATCAAATACAATAAAATTTTTCATAATACAAGAGTATAGCACAGTTTTTTCTGCCCGTCACTGAGAAAATTGTTGCTGTACACGGGCAGGGATCAGTCGCTACTTTTTTCTTGCACTCTGTTTCAAATAATCCTATAATAAGCATAGTTTGAGATAGAAAAACTACAGCAACAGCGTTTCCGCCTCTGTAGGATCACTCAGGTAAGACCATCTGCTTCTGATCTGGTGCTTTTATCTGGAGATTTGCTGCGCTGGAACGCGGAAAGGATTCTTATCATGAAACACATCACAGGACTTGCGCATATCGCGCTTTTCACAAAGGATCTTGAAACATCCATAAAATTCTACGAATGTCTCGGTGGAAAGGTCACTGGACAGGCTGATGTCCAGAAGCCGCTTGGAACTAACCACATCAAGATCGTCAGCATGCCGGGCTTTGACCTCGAGATCATCGAGCCACATGACGGCACTGATGTGACCGCCCAGGGCGGTCTCTTCCCGCACATCGCAATCGAAGTCAATGACATCGACGCTGCCATCGCAGACTTAAAGGCAGCCGGGATCACAAACTTCCGGGGCGGTGTCGACAAGGCAGCTGACCTCCCGATCTTCGGCGGCATCCGCAACGCGTTTTTTATCGGACCGAACGGAGAACAGCTGGAGCTTTTACAGCATCTGTAAAATTCGGTTGACCGCAGATCATGCGGATCACTGTAATTTAACCTATTGTGCTATTTCAAATAAAACGT